>JAEUVP010000388.1 GCA_016786805.1 Chitinophagaceae bacterium
TAAATGGAATTTTAACGCCGGATTGAATTACCGGTATAGCGATCTTGAAACAACACTGCCTGTACAACTGCAGTCTGCAGGTATACAGGCAGGTCTCTTATTCCAAATAGATTAGCTTATTTACCGATCAATTGCTGGGAAGTAATATTGGATAACTCAACCTTGTTTTCCTGTTTTTGTTCAGTGTCAAAATTAACATCCACCCGCAGGGCTTTCAGGCCAATTACTCCCTGCAATTCTTCCAGCTCCAGTTTTTCAACCGGACCAGGTTTGATGAGTTTCTGGTTTTGTAAAAACTCAATATACTCCATGTATTCACCGGCATCTTTTGCCTGGGAATACACAATGGCGATCTTGCCCGGCTGTGTCAGTCTTTCGTTCGTATCCTTGATCCGTACTTTATCAATTCTTTTCTTAATGATCTCGTACCGGATATTATACGCTCCATCCACATCAAATTTTCTTTCTTCCGTTCTGAAACTGATAGAAAGAGGGATACTGTGGGAAAGGATCAGCTGGGTGGTCTTTAAAGGATGGCTGAGTTCGGCTTCCAGTTTATGCGTAACTCTTGCCGCTTTAGCCAGCACTGTGAGTTGCCACATTTTCATATTCCGGAGATAGAGCTCATCAAATTTTTTCCTTGGTGTAATGGATTGTCCCATGTAAATATTGAACTCGACTCCATCGGTTACATATCTTTCAAAATAGTGCGGGTACACTTTCTGTGCAGAAACCTGCTCTTTATCGATCATCCGGGCCAGGGTATCATTGATCCTTGCAATGCTGTTCTCGTATTCCTTCCGGTGATGATAGATCATATTCAGTTGCGGATCCAGTGCCGCAAAATAATGTTCAATATCATTTTTCAAGGCCGGCAGGGTGCTGCGCAGGTGGTTAAAGATGGATACAACCTGGTTTTGCATAAATTCGTGAATGGTGATCTCCTCTTCAGATAATAAAACATCGGAGGCGGAAGCAATATATTTATCCAGTTTGAACTCGATTTCCTGTAACAACGGAAAGGGCATTTCAAGATGAGCTTTTCTTAATACCCGCTGTGCCATTTCTAATTGTTCGATCAGGTCTAATTGAATCGAATGTGATCTTTCAGTGGATGAATTACGGATATCAATAGCACCATACAATGGGTATACTTCAGGGAAGCTTATCCGTTCGATACGGGCATCTTCCTGGTGTTGCTGATTAACAATGAAATTCAACGCCACTTCGGTGAACTTCCATTCAACAGATGGCTGAACAGCAGTGAATTTATCCTTAATGACCCGGTCGATTTTATTATTCAGGTTCTCTGCCCCTTTTTCAAGGGCCAGCACAAACAACGGGATGACCGGTTCCAGTTTGGTAATATGAGCTGGTTTCAATGTACCCGGCTTTTCAGATACGATCTCCAGTATTCCCAGTAATTCATTATTCTGTTTGATCGGGCAAACGATGATGCTTCGGCCGCCCTGTGCATAATAGTATTCCAGGTAGTCCACCTCAGCCATCACAGTATCATTCAACTCTTCAAATAACACGGGCTGGTCATTATCCCTGAATAGCATTTTGCAGCAATCACTCACTTCATCTTTATCAGAATTTGTATAAAAATGTTTGAACAAAAGACTGTTGCTGTTATGAATCTCCGAGTAGATATAGTGACCATTAACTTTAAAAAAAGGAGTGATGCCAATCTTTACATCTTTGATACCGATCAGGCTCTGGATATATTCTTCCAGTTCCTGGTAAGACGAACTATCAGGGTTCATATTCAGATCCAGCAGGCGGTTCTTCATTAATGAAATCACTTCCAGTCCGGTCACGTCGTTTACCCGCATTACCGAAATACCTTCAAATACAAATTGGTCCAGTGGAATTTCCTCCATCAGCTCGGTGATGGTCTTTAAGCGGTTGGTTCGCTGGCACATGATACTGTCTGGCATTTTGGGCATTTCACCCGCTGGCCTTACATCTATAAACCTGGCATCGATTCTCAATTCCATATATTTCGTAACACCTGTTACCGGGTCCGTAAAGGGATGAACGCTTCTTGTATTATCAGGACTGTTGTACCCTAAATATTTCTGCAGGATCATACCGTAGGCAAATTGCAGTTTCTCCTCGCTTAGTTGGGTCCCGGTTTTATTATCCGGGACATTGATCTCATTACTTCCGGGTTTTAATAAAATGGATTTGAAAAGAGGAGAGGTATATACAGTTGTAAATTTAAAGGGTAGCGCCACGCCGTATAAAAAATTCCTGGTAGTAGGTGGAAAAACAGCTGACAATAACTCTTCTATTAATTCTGAATGGGGTTCTAAAAGCGACAGGTCAGTGATCGGATTCAGCAGCTCAGGATGAGCTTCCACATCTTTCACCACTTTACCATATAGCTTCTTCATCCCAGGGTTACCTTCTGTAATGTTCTTTTTCAATGCCTCGACAAGAGGCCTGAAGGAGAGCTGGCTGTTGAAGACAGCTTCATTGATATGTATATTTCCGGTTTGCATATTATTCTCAGTTTCACTTTGATGGGTGTCCTCACTACTTTCACAGGTTACCGGATTGGTTTAATTAAGGTAAAAAGATACGCAAAACTAATAAATAAGGATTGGTTCTTACTACCCAATAGCGGTGAGAAGTGGCAGGCAGGCGGTGAAATGCGACAAACAAAGGGTGACCTGGATGGCAAACAATACAAAAATAAAAGCCAGTGATTTTTGTTGCTTGTTTTGAATAATATGGCAGGATTTGATTTATCGTCTTAATCTCCCCAGTGTAATTCCCAGTTTTACCTGTACAGTGAAATAAGCGTCATTGTTTTTGGGATTACCTCTTTGTGAACCAACCTGCGTGGTATGACTTCCATTTAATTCCCCTTGTCTGTCAAATAATTGTTGTGCAATAGCTGCCTGGTTAGCTGGAAGATAGCTGCTGAAAAGAGCAGGGTCCACATAATCTTTGCTAACATCATCCAGGTAATCTGTTTGAAGGATACGATGCAGCACTTCCACTCTTGCATTGAGGAATGAGTTTACTTCATACCGGATACCAATACCTACCGGGAAGTTGACCTGGCTGAGTTTGTAGGGTGTGCGATCACGGTATTCTGCAAAACCCTGTCCTTCTGTGCGAAGGGGCTGGAGAGAATATACCTGGCCATTAATTTCTGCCTGTGGATCAAAAGAAAAATAACCCACCCCTGCAACAAGATAAGGAGAGAAATAAGGAGCTTCATTTTCATCATAGTCCCTGAAAAACAACGGATGTATTTCTAACGCCAGTTGCACATCAGTGATCTTACTTTTAAAACTTAAGTTTCTTTCATAGCGGCCAAATGTTGAAGTGGCTACCGATCTTAAAGAACTGTCTGCAGCTTGTACAGACCCAAAAGTTCCTTCCAGCCGGACACCCACAGCATATTTGTACATAGCTAATGCATATACACTAAAACTGGGCTTTGCATTCTTCCAGTTAAGATCTTTGATAAAACTTTTTCCAATGCCTTTTTTACCACCCAGGTCAGTGAGGGAATTCATCAGTCCTGCCGAACCACCTATTTCAAAAGCAAGAGGGCTGTCGTAATATCTATCGTTATAATAATAGAACTGGGCTTTCAGTGAAGAAGCTGCAAAAGAAGATACCAATACCCACAGCACTACTGCTGATCTTTTCATCAGTCAACGATTTTAAAATGACAAAAAAATAGAAGGACTATGGATGGGTGAAGCGTTTCAAATAGGATGGGTAAGGGGAATTAAAAATATGGAATATTAGTAATACCAGGAGTTTGAAATGTGATCAATGTGGAAAAAACTATATTTTTTTAATATTGGCGGCATAAAAAAAGCCGGCTAAAGCCAGCTTTTAAAGAATTGGGAAACACTGTTATTGTACTTTCATAATACTGATCACTTTCTGAAGCGACTGATTCTGAAGGCGAAGGAAATAAACTCCGGAAGCAAAACCGTCATTATAAATATCGATATTATAGGTGCCCGCTGCATAATCCTGGTTGGTTAGTACTTTTACTACCCTGCCCAGCGCATCAATCTGCTGGATCATGGTATGTCCGCCCGTAGTAGAGAATTGGATAGTGGCACTGACAGAGTATGGGTTCGGCCACATTTTCAGGATCAGTTTATCAGAATTATTATTGGTATCATTTGGATCTTCTGGTAATCCACATGGGCCGCCCTGCACCAGTGGCAATGGTTGGTAATTTTGTAACAGGATCTGGTTCAAAGCAGGTTGCTTAACACAGAACCATTGTTCCAGCACCGAGGCGTATACACTTCTAAAATCATACTGGAAGGGAATATTGTTGACTACCTGTATATCGGCTGGGATATCGGGGCTGTTGCCCAGTATTCCTTTTTTAGCATGGGTTCCAAACATAATCAGTGGAGCAGCAGCACCGTGGTCTGTTCCCAAACTTGCATTGGATTTGATACGTCGACCAAATTCGGAGAAGGTCATTCCCATTACACGGTCATCAAGATCCATCAGTTCAAGATCCTGCTGGAATGCACTGATGCCCGCCGAAAGATCTTTCATCAGTTTTGCATGTTGACCGGTAGTGGTGTCACTGGCATTCACCTGTCTTTTATGCGTGTCAAATCCACCCATCGTCACGGTATAAACTCTTGTCTTCAATCCTCCTTTAATCAAACGGGCAACTATCTTCAGCTGATCGGCAAGACCATTTTCCGTTGGATAGGTTGCCATCGTTGCTGCTCTCCTGTAAGCAGCCCGGATAATATCTGAATAGATCTTTGTTTTTTCTGAAATGACACGAAGGAATTTTAATTCCTTATTAGCGGGAACTGAATTCAGCGGGTAATCGGAAAAAGGATTGGCGAACGTATAGATCTTTTCAGGATTTGTAATGGATAAACCCATTGAATAAATAGAGCCCTGGACAGTCAGCGTAGGTACATTACTGATTTGGATTGCTAACGGATCAGGCATTTCTGCATCTGGATAGGCATCCGGGTAGCCGGGATATTCTGATTCAAGATAGCGGCCCATCCATCCTGTTTTTACTCTTTCGTTCCTATTCCTTCTTGTATCACCACTATTCCATACATCTGTATCCCTGAAGTGAGAAAAGCTCGGGTTCTCATACCCTACCGATTGTACAATAGCAGCTTTGCCTTCATTATACATATTCTGTAGGGCAGTCATGGCAGGATGTAAACCTGATTTATCAGTACCATCTAACCGAAGTACCTGGCTTTGCGGGATAGCCACATTGGTCCTTGCATTATAATAGTTCCCATATACATCTAATGGTATCACCATGTTAAGCCCGTCATTACCACCTGCCAGTTGTATCAATACAAATACATGGTCTGTATCAGTGGCTGTTTGTTCCAGCAATCTGGCCAGGCTGCTGGTTTCCGCACCATGCGCTGTGAAGGAAAATCCATTCAATAAGGCGGGCATGGTAACTGCCACCGGTACTGTATTGCGCAAAAATTTTCTCCTGTTCATACTTTCTTTTTTACATAGGTTAATCAGGTACTGTTACTGTAATGACTTAGCAGAGATGATACTCTGGTAAATTCATCAGGAATTTGAACATTTCTCTTAATGAACTGTCGATAACTGTGTTATTATTGGTGTTCCAGGCATTGGTCCAGATGGTATCATCTGTTGTATTGTTCAGTAAGAAATTTCTTTTAACATATGCCTTTGAATTTGCTGATAAAGGATAACGGAGCAGTAATGCGGTGACATCACTGATCAACTGGTTCGGATCAGCCGGGTTAGAGGAGTAGTTAGCGAAAGCCCGTACATCAATGACGGAATCATTGACCAATGCATCTGTGAAATCAGCTCTCTTCGGTAAGGAATTACTGTTTACCCATAATTCATAGTGCATCGGCTCCTGGTAATAAGAAGGCCAGCCTGAAACATCCGGTGGCTGAAATAACCGCTGCTGCATATCCGCGGCATTCTGGTACAATGAATAGAACAAAGGATAACCGGTTGTATAATTGGTATAGGCAGGGAAACTAACATTGAACTCCCGCAGCGTACCTATGATCATGTCAAAAGGCGATTTGATATAGCAGGCCTGGTTGATCGTATCAAAGAAATGTTCGCTTTTAAAGAGTAAGGATAACGCCGGTTTGATATCATAACTATTGCTTTGTAATGCAGCAGCCATCGGGATGATAACATCTGCTTCGGTAGCATCATCTATATTATAATATACAAACCATTTGTACAACTTACGACAGATGAACCGGGCCGCTTCTGTGGTACCGAAAATCATATTCATCAGCGCATCCAGCTCTGCGTTGGGATCAGTGCTGCCTGCAATAGTCGTATTATTGTAAAATGCCGTAAATGTTTTGGCTCCCATATCATGAGCACTGGTATCAAGGAAAGAACTGAGCGGATCATTAAGAATACGCCATCCGGTCAATACCCTTGCAGCAGCAATCACATCGTCTTCGGTATATTGGGAATCATTGCCTTTGCCGATGGTAAATAATTCCTGTAACTCACGGGCAAAGTTTTCATCCGGGGCCTGCCTTGAATTTAAATAACCGTTCAGGTGCACCAGCATAGCCGGATCGATACAAACTTCCCGTGTAATATTTTTTACGTTGCCCAGCACATTACTCCGCAGTAGGTTATGATGCCGCCATAAGAATTGTGCATTGCCCACTTCCTCTTCCTGCACGGAAAAATGATGATGCCAGAACAGCACCATTTTTTCCTGTATACTCCTGTTTTGGTTAATAATGAGACCTGCCCACCATTTTTTAAGGCTGTCAATTCTTTTACCGTTGATCTGGGACCTTATCTCCGGGTTGCTGAGCATATTGGGATCGTTGACCCATGTTTGTCCGATAACAACTCCGAGGTCATCGTGTAATACACCATTATCATCTTCAATCAGTCCATAATCCCTTACTGGCGGGCTGGGGGTCACTATATTATTGAGGAGTTCATCCACAGCGGCACCCGGTGACAGCGTTAAAAAATAATCAATGTCTGCTTTCTTGGCGCCAAACATGGTTCGCTTCAGCAAATGCGTTACTTCATTAACTGTCCAGCTGCCTGTATAAGGAGCCAGCCCTGCAAATAGGGTGCGATGGGATTTGTTACTCCGGGCTCTTTTAAAGAATTCTCTTCTGTCCATAGGTATCAATTTTTGCTATAAATGAGATCAGCGGATCAGCACAAAGGTTCCTTTCTGCTGACGGGGTTTATTCTGCATGTCTTTATAGTCGATCAGGTAAATAAATACGCCAGATGGTTGTACTGCACCTTTGAAAGTGCCATTCCACAATTGGTACATATTGGTACTTCTGAATACCATCTCACCATTCCGGTTAAAGATTTGCATCTTGTACCCGTCGGGTACTTTACCAATAGGCCCATAAAAGTCATTTTTCCCATCGCCGTTAGGCGTAAAACCGGTCGGCACAAATACCATGGCGTCATTGAGCACCACTACGGTAAACTGGTCGGATACCTGGCAACCATTAGGTAAGTAATTGGTAGCTGTATAATGAGTCGTTGCCGTGGGTGATGCAACCGGGTCAGTGCAATTGGTACAACTTAATGAAGCATGAGCATCCCAAATGATATTTCCATTACCGTTAGCATGGAGGGTAACATTCTGGCCAACAAAAATGGTATCCGCTTTTCTCACACTGTCAAAAGGACCGCCTAAAAGAACAGGGCGGTAATCAACTATAGCAGAATCATAACCACAGGCATCAGGAAGGGTGTCTCTGAATGGAACAAAGCTGCTGAGGTTGCATACGGTGGAATCAATCGTCAATACCTGCGGTATTTTTAGTTTAATAACTGCAAAGTCAGCATCACCCAGTGCATTAGTGAAATCACCATCGCCTGATTCGGAATCACCTGCGAGATAATATTCCTGCATGGCAGGGTTATGAACCATAAAACGCAAATGGTCATTATCACTGCCACCCCAGTTCTGCTGCCAGAGCACCTGGCCGGAAGGGCTGAGCTTAATGGTCCAGAAATCTCCTTCACCTAAAGGGTTGGCCACATCACCATCATTAGAATAAGTAATGCCTCCCACAATATAAGTGCTGTCACTATCGGTAATAATTGTTTTTGCATACTCAGCATCGGTTCCACCCAGCACTTTTTGCCAGTTCAGTTTTCCCCGCTGGTCCACGTTGAGGATCCAGTAATCCTGGCTGCCTCTTGCACCACTCACATCGCCATCTGTTGAAGTAGTATACCCCGCTAATGTAAGGGAGCCATCAGCTCCTTTCGTCATCGTATAGGCTACATCGTTTTGTGAGCCTCCATATATTTTACTGAATACTTTATTGCCATTGCCGTCTAAAGCCAGCAACCAAACGTCATAGTTCTTTTGATTGGGAGGAATATCGCCATCTACTGAGTTGGCAAAGCCTGCGAGGTAAGTAGTGCCGTTGATGATCTCAATATCAAACAACTCTTCATTCTTGGTGCCACCGTAACATTTACTCCATTGTACCACACCGGCTGTATTTATTTTCATGATCACACCATCCGTGTATCCACCCGTACCGTGGTTGCCACGGATATCTCCATCATTAGAAGAGGAAGAAGCGGCAATAAGATAACTGCCATCAGCAGTGATCTCAATATGATTACCAATATCAAGGCCGCTGCCACCATATCGTTTTTGCCATTCCAGTGCTCCTGTCGCAGATAATTTTAATAGCCAAATATCTTTGGTGCCGCCAAAGCCAGCCACCACACCGCCATCAGTTGAATTCGTTTCTCCCAGTACCATATAACCACCATCAGCAGTTTGCACCACATCTCTTGCACTTTCATAACCGGTGCCGCCAAAGGAACGTTCCCATTGGATAGTACCGCAGCGGTCGAGTTTGGTGATCCACAGATCCCAGTACTCCCGGTTAGGTTGCGGGCTGATATCACCGGATTTTGAATCTGTGTAACCGGCTGCAACAGTACCGCCATCATTGGTAATCTTTACTACATAAGGGATATCAACGCCAGGGCCACCATAGTGCTGTGCCCATTGACGGGGAGGTAATTGTGCCCCTGCTGCTGTATAGGTACACAGCGCAGTTATGAGGCAGGAGAGTTTTATCAGTTGGTTGTTGAATCTCACAAGTTGGCGGTTTAACATAGTTGGTAAGGCCGCCTGTCAAGTGCAAGTATTATGCTAAACTTTAATTTTTAGGGATAAGTTTTCCCTATGCGGGGATGAAAAATTTCATGGGATTTTACTCAGCGTTTTTTCAGGGTGGGTAACACAATATTTGCACTGCTGTTGAAATAACGGCAGGCGGGTTGCAGTCCGCATTGTTCGCATTTGGGGTTGCGGGCCAGGCAGGTATAGCGGCCATGAAGTATCAGCCAGTGATGTGCTTTATGAATAAGCTCTTTTGGAAAATACCTGATCAGTTCTTTTTCAACAGCCAATGGAGTCGAAGCTGTTTGTGGCACCAAGCCGATTCGTTTACTTACCCGGAATACATGGGTATCAACGGCCATGTTGGGTTGATTATCGATCACCGAAGTAATTACGTTGGCTGTCTTTCTTCCGACACCGGGAAGTTGTATTAATTCCTCTACCGTCATCGGGATGGTACCAGCAAATTCTGTTACTATTTTTTGCCCCATCCCGATCAGGTGTTTTGTTTTATTGTTGGGATATGAAATACTTTTTATCAAAGGGAAAAGATCATCAAAGGTTGCTTTGCTTAGTGCATGTACATCCGGGTATTTTTCAAAGATGGCAGGGGTGGTCATGTTCACCCGTTTATCGGTGCATTGTGCAGAGAGAATAACAGCTACTAATAATTCATAAGGATTATCATAGAGCAATTCTGTTTCTGCTTCAGGAGCATGCCGTTCAAAATAATCTATTACATACTGGTAGCGTTGCTGGCGGGTCATGCTGCAAATCTATGGCTAAGAGGGTAAATCGGTAAATATTGGTTTATTCTAAATGCGCTATCTGTTTCGGAACGTTTTCTCTTTTCCTCCTTTGAAAACATTGAGCACAAAAAAGCACTCCAACCGGAGTGCTTCAATTTTTTAATAGCTGCTGAAAATTACTTTACACGTTCGGCTGATCTTTCTCTTGCATAGCTTAGTACATTCAGTACCACTTCTGTGCGGGGTGAGGTAACAAGCTTGTCTAAACGTTGCATGGATGCTTTAAGAACGTTCAGCTTTTCCCGGAGTGTCCAGTCTTTTTTCAATGCTTCTTCTATGGCAGCGGTCTGTTTAAAAGAGGGTTCTTTATACAAATACAGTAAAAGATCCTCAGGAGTAAAATTTGTCATTGGGCAAACCATTAATGTCCTTAAAAATTGTGTCCAGTAAGTGATTATTTCGAAACGTCCGTGTAATAAACGGGGGTGGGTTTGCCTTATTGTGTAATGAATACTAATTATTTGCCGGTACGGGTTTTTCCGGTACGATGAACAGGTCCTCATTGTCCCGTTTCATCAGGTATTTTTCCCGGGCATATTTCTCCAGGGTGGCAGGATTATTCTTAAGTGCCTCTAATTCTTTACGTTCGGCGGCTATTTTCTCGGTATAATAGGCCTTGCTTTGTTTCAGTTCCCGCAACTCTTTGTTACGGGCCATCACGGTAAAAACATCGTTTTTGTCCAGGAAAAGCAGGATGACGGCAAAAGCCGCCAGGGCGATCAGGAATTTGCTTTTAAGCCAGGTGGGTATGTAAGTAAAAAACTTCATTATTCTTAATGGCTGAGGTCAGAAGCCAGAAGACTGAAAGAGAACATTCAGACTTCTGACCTCCGGCTTCAACTCTTCTTATTTGCCAAATTTAATCTTTCCTTTTGGATAAACAGCAGAGCTGCCCAGTAACTCTTCGATACGGATCAGCTGGTTGTATTTGGCCATGCGGTCTGTACGGGAAGCAGAACCGGTTTTGATCTGGCCGCAATTCAATGCCACTGCCAGATCTGCGATGGTGGTGTCTTCTGTTTCTCCGCTGCGGTGACTCATGATGGTATTGTAGCCATTGTGCTGTGCCAGTGTAACGGCATTGATCGTTTCGGTAACGGTGCCGATCTGGTTTACTTTTACCAACAGTGCATTACCAATACTTTTATCAATACCCTGTTGCAGCCTGGTAACGTTGGTAACGAAAAGATCATCACCCACCAGCTGGCATTTATCACCTACCGCTTCGGTTAGCATTTTCCAGCCCGCCCAATCATCTTCAGCCATACCGTCTTCAATACTGCAGATCGGGTATTTCTTCACCCAGCTTTCCCAGTACTTTGCCAGCTGCTCGCTACTCATTTCTTTGCCACTGCTTTTATGGAATACATATTTTTTCTTCTTGCTGTCCCACAATTCACTGTTGGCTGCATCCATAGCGATCTTTACCTGTGTGCCTGCTTTATAACCGGCGGCTTCAATAGCGGTCAATACAATTTCAATCGCCTCTTCATTGGATTGAATATTGGGTGCAAAACCACCTTCATCACCTACGTTGGTGCTGAATCCTTTTTTCTTTAATACGCTTTTCAATGAATGGAAAATTTCCACACCCCAGCGAAGGCCTTCACTGAAATTGGGAGCACCAATGGGCATTACCATAAATTCCTGGAAGTCGATCTTATTATCAGCATGGGCACCCCCATTCAGGATATTCATCATCGGGATGGGCAATGTCTTGGCATTGGTACCACCGATATAACGGTATAATGGTAACGAAGCTTCTTCAGCCGCTGCTTTGGCCACGGCCATACTAACAGCAAGAATGGCATTAGCACCCAGTTTGCCTTTATTGGGAGTGCCATCTAATTGTATCATCATTTCATCGATACCGGTCTGGTCGGCCACATCATAACCCAACAGGGCAGGAGCAATTGATTTGTTGACGTTGCTAACAGCTTTCAACACACCTTTCCCAACATATTTTTTCTTATCATTATCGCGGAGTTCAACGGCTTCGTGAATACCGGTGCTGGCACCACTGGGTACCGCTGCACGGCCTAATGCACCTTCGTCGGTGATCACATCTACTTCCACGGTGGGGTTACCGCGGCTGTCTAAAATTTGCCTGGCAAAGATCTCGGAAATGTAACTCATGATTGATTGTCTGTTTTAGAGTGAATATTTTTAATTACTTGTTGGCAAGCGGCAGTGCAGGTGGCATCGTTTGTTGCGTCGCACTCTTCAGCGTTCAGAATGTTACTGGACTTTTTGTGTCAGCGTCCTGAAGACATCTTCCAAACTCTGGTTTTCACTTTGCAAAGAAACGATGTTGAGATTATGCTGCAAAGACAACTCCATGATTTGTTTGCGCAACTGATCAGAATCATCCGTTGTTAACTGCCAGTTGTTCGCATCAAGCTTTGTTACCGTTTGAGCAGCCGGGAGATTGTTGAGTAATTGCTGATCCAAATCTTCCCTGAAACTGACCCTGATCAGGTTAGCCACCGAAGATGTTTTTCTCAGGTTGCTCAGCTTGTCATCCGCCACCAGGTTGCCTTTATTAATAATGATCACCCGGTCACAAATGGCTTCCACTTCCTGCAGGATATGCGAGGAGAACAACACCGTTTTATCCTTTCCCTGTTTTTTGATCACTTCCCGTATCTCAATGATCTGGTTGGGATCAAGTCCTGAAGTGGGTTCATCCAGTATCAATACCTCGGGATCATGTATCAGGGCGGCAGCCAGCCCCACCCGTTGTTTGTATCCTTTGGATAGTTGCCCGATCTTTTTTTTGCTTTCAACGGTCAACCCTGTCAGGGCAATCACTTCTTCGATTTTTGTTTTTGAATTGGTCACCTGGTGCACTTCTGCTATAAAGCCGAGGTATTCCCGCACATACATATCATAATACAAGGCATTCAGTTCCGGCAAGTAACCGATCTTCTTTTTTGTTTCTAATGGTTGTTCGGCCACATTGATACCACAGACCCAGGCTTCCCCACCAGTTTGCTGCAGGTAACCCGTAATGATCTTCATCGTGGTGGATTTACCGGCACCATTCGGTCCCAGGAAACCAACGATCTCGCCTTTTTCTACTTTGAAGGAAATACTATTCACAGCTTTTTGTTCGCCGTATTGCTTGAGAAGGTTTTTTACTTCGATGGACATAGATCACTTGCTGATGGGTTAATACCAATATTGCGAATTTAGGTTATTATTCAAACCATAGCTGCTGAGGGCAGTGTTACAGATCATCAAATTCATACAAAGGGTCTATATCTATACCGGCTTTCATTTCTACAATCGGCTTTATCAGGCCGTCATGCAAATCATATACCCATCCATGAAGGTCGGGTCGTTGCTCATTGGTCCATGCCCGTTGTATCAATGCTGTTTTTGCAAGGTTGAATACCTGTTCTTTTACATTCAGTTCTACCATCCGGTTCACCCGCTGCTCCTCGTCAGGAATACTTTCCAGTTCTTTCCGGTGAATACGATAAATGTCTTTGATATTCCGCAGCCACATATTCAGCACCTGGTTAAAATCTTCATTCGACATGGCGGCTTTGATGCCACCGCATCCATAGTGACCACAGACCACCACATGTTTTATTTTCAGGTGGTTAACGGCATAATCTACAACACTCATCAGGTTCACATCAGTATTGACCACCAGGTTTGCTACATTACGGTGAATGAATATCTCACCCGGCTCAGTCTGGGTGATCTGGTCTGGCGGCACCCGGCTGTCACTGCAACCGATCCATAGAAATTCAGGAGACTGTACATGCAGCAGCCGTTCAAAAAAACCGGGATCGTCTGCCAGTTTCTTAGCCGCCCAGTGCTTATTATCTTTGAGTAATACCTCGTAGGGTTTCATTTACTTATCATTTGGTGATCAAAAGTAGTTTTTAATAGTGCTAAATAAGCAAACAGGTGTTCGTTTTTTCCTGCAAATCAAAGGGTTAAAATCTTTAAATCAAGAAATGACAATAAAGTTCAACAAGTAACCGGGTTCACAGTTATTTTTACCCGAAACACCTTATACTGTCAGATGTTATTTTAGTGAAAAAGGCCAGGACAGGCAGGTAAGTGGTTTGGACAGCAGGGTATAATGTATTACTTTGCGACGCTTTTGAATAGTGAAGAACAAAAAGACATATAGTAGTTTTCAACTGGCTTCAGCCGTATGTATGATACTGGCATTGCTATGGCTTACCATTAGTGCTCCTTTTGTGTATGCTTGCCAGCAGGAAATTGCCAAACAGAATAAAACAGAACAAACTCAGTCCCCCCTGGCTGGTAATGAAGAAGAAACAGCCAATCCTTTTGGCAATAACACGGAAGAAAAGGCTCCCAGCAGCAGTAGTTCTTTCTCCGAAGAATACCTGCACGATCAGCATCATGATGCTCATTTCTTTCCACTGACATCGTCCTATCATAAATGCGAGAATACCAGCACTTATGTTGCCTATCATGGCGAATTGCTTGTTCCCCCTCCGAATGTTGGATAATTCCACTATCTATCCCAATCACATTTTTTGGGCCTGTTAAAGGCCTTATTGAACAATTACATTATTAACTAATGTCACTGCCATTCGTGGTGATAGTATAAAATATATAACTGATGAGAAAACATTCTAAAGAATACTTAGAAAATCTTACTCCCTACAAATGCTATGAAATTTTGGTGGAGGGAAACCAGCGTTTTGTTAATAACCTGAATTCTGATCATGATCATCTTGAAATGATCAATGAAACCCGGGAAGGACAATATCCTTTTGCAGTAATACTGAGTTGTATGGATTCCCGCACTGCTGTGGAATTGGTATTTGACCAGGGACTTGGTGACCTGTTCAGTATCCGCGTTGCCGGTAATGTTGTGAATAATGATATCATTGCCAGTATTGAATATGCGGTGAAGTATGTTGGATCAAAATTACTCGTAGTACTGGGTCACACAGAGTGTGGTGCCATCAAGAGCGCAAAAGCAGGGGTGAAAGACGGGCACATTACTGAATTACTGAACCGGATACAACCTTCTATCAGCAAAGCAATGCTGAAGAATGAAAAGGACCACCTGTTTCATGATAATGTAGCCTATGCTAACGTGGAAAATAGCCTGGAAGAAATTCTCACCCGCAGCGAAATAATAAAAGAAATGTTTGCAAAAGGCGAGATAGGCCTGGTGGGAGGTATGTATAATATTGAAAACGGCAAGGTTGATTTCTTTAAGAACCTGACCAAAATGAAAAAAGAGGATAAACAACTGAAAGCTGCAGCACTGTAAAAAAGCAAAACCTGAATTAATTTAAAATAAGAACTAAAGATGAAGTTAAGTACGAAGTATTTCAAAGCGGATATGTTATCTGGTATGGTCGTTTTCCTGGTAGCATTACCGCTTTGCCTGGGTATTGCAGTAGCCAGTGGTGCTCCTCCTTTTGCCGGTATTATCACCGGGGTGATCGGGGGAATTGTGGTGGGCTTATTAAGTAGCTCAAACGTAAGTGTATCAGGACCGGCTGCGGGCCTGATCGCCATTGTCGTAGCAGCTATCACAGACCTGGGGTACGAACCATTTTTAGTGGCAGTGGTCATTGCCGGGTTGATTCAATTAACACTTGGATTTGTGAAAGCCGGTAGTATCTCCAGTTATTTCCCAACCAGTGTGATCGAAGGGATGCTGGTGGCTATCGGTATCATTATCATTAAAAAAGAAATACCGCATGCTATCGGTTATGATAAAGAGCATGAGGGAGATTTTTTTTCCTATGAGTTACTGAGCGAGGATAAAGGTTTTTTCACAGAGATCATCCATGCCTTTAATTATGCACACCTGGGAGCTATTATGATCACCGTTATCTCAATAGGTATCATCGTGGCATTTAACAAAGTGCCTGCGTTGAAAAAAATCAAAGCCATTCCGGGTGCACTGGTGGTGGTGGTGGTGGGCATCATCCTGAATGAAATTTTCAAATCAACCGGCTCCACGCTAGCTATCGTAGGACAGGAACACATGGTTACTCTTCCTACCGCTTCCTCTTTCAGTGAGTTTTTTGGTCAGTTCTCCACGCCTGATTTTTCAGCTTTTTCTAATAGTAAAGTCTGGGTGGTGGGTGTTACTATTGCCATAGTTGCCAGTATTGAAACGCTATTATGCCTGGAAGCCGGCGATAAGATGGACTCCATGAAACGGTATTCCAGTGCCAACGTTGAATTAAAGGCGCAGGGAGTAGGAAATATCCTTTCTGGGTTGATCGGTGGTATACCCATGACATCGGTTATTGTAAGAACATCTGCCAATGTTAATTCAGGGGCAAAGACAAAATTATCAGCCATCGCCCATGGTGTTTTCCTGTTGCTGGCTGTAGTGAGCATTCCGTTCTTATTGAATAAGATACCCATGGCCTGCCTGGCTGCAATCCTCATCATGATCGGGTTGAAACTGGCAAGCCCGAAAGTATTTAAGCATATGTGGCGTACAGGGAAGCACCAGTTTATTCCTTTTATTGTGACGGTAGTTGCCGTGGTGCTGACAGACTTGCTGAAAGGTGTTGGTATTGGCCTGGCGGTAAGCATCTTCTTTATCCTCCGGGGCAATATGAAGCTGGCTTACTTCTTCAAGAAAGAAAAACATAAAGAAGGAGAGACCATTTATATTGACCTGGCACAGGAGGTTTCTTTTCTGAATAAAGCAGCGGTAAAACAAACACTGGCACATCTTCCACCAAACAGTAAAGTAGTGATTGATGCGGCTAATACGGTGTATATTGACTATGATGTACTGGAGCTGATCAGGGACTTTTTGAATTTCGGTTCGAAAGATAAGAACATCCTGGTAACCCTGCAGAACTTCAAACCCGCATATAAGATGGAGGATGCCATACATGTGCACTCTGGGAAAAACTAAACGATACTAATGCCAAATGAAACAGGAGCGATTGTAAACCCGGTGATCGGGCACGAGCATTTTGATGAAGAACATGTGTTACATGAACTAAAGCACTTCCTGCCTTCACAGCAGGCATTAAGGGATTTTATCCATCATAATTCCCTGCATGCTTTTCAGCATATGAAATTCTATGAAGGTGTTTTTAAAGCTTCACGGATCTTCGGTTTCCAGGTACACCTTCAGTTGTCAGAATACAGGGAGATGTATAAAACGGGAAGGATCAGGGAAGATATTCTGGATATGATCATCGCCGGGAAAAAGGGTAAGAACGCTGCCGGTACTTGGAAAGAAAACCTTATCTCCAAACCATATGATACGATCAATCACCCACGTATCGGCCAGCTGCGCAGCTACTGGAAGGATGTTTACCGGGTTGACCTCGATAATAAAGTTCATCCCCTGTTGTTTCGAATTCTTTGTAGTTTTCTGGACCAGGGTATTGCGATACAGCCCTTCCCGGTGGTGAATAAACCCTTCCTGGAAAGCATTAAAGAACTGGAACAAAACGGGATGGTCAGTTTTTTTAAGACTAAAGCAGTAAGAAAGCAATTCCTCTCCGGTGATTATTCACTCAACGGTTTATTAAAAACCATAGTTGGAAGGGACGAATATTTCGAACAGTATTTATTCGACCAGCAGTTTGCGCATCATGGCTGGAGCGGTTTCGTGAGTGCTGTTGAAGATAATCCGCATACCCTCCTTGACAGGAAGCAGATCAGTTTAAAGGAACTGGTGGAGTTTGAATTGCTGCTTGAACTGGACGCATTGCAACATACATTGGGAAGCAATTGGCAACCGTTGGCTACTCATGTTTTGGTTCCGCCGGTTGATTTATTTGCCAATGTTCCGCAAACAGAATTTGCAGAAGTCATTGAGCTATGGCAGGATGCTTTTGAATGGAGTTATTATGATTCAGTGCTGAAAGGAATCTTACTTTCTAATGAAAAAAGGGAATCCAGAGAAAATCATACAGCTGCAAATGGAATATCAAAAGAGCAGCCTTCTTTGCAGGCGATCTTTTGTATTGACGAAAGAGAAGACTCCATCCGCAGGCATATCGAAGCTGTAGATAAGAAAGCCGTAACATTCGGGGCTCCCGGTTTTTTTGGCGTAGAATTTTATTTCCAGCAACAGGGCGGAAAATTCTACGATAAACTTTGCCCTGCACCGGTGACACCAAAATTCCTGATCAAAGAATCTGGCGCAACAGCTGTAGCAAAAGAAGAACTGATCTATACTAAATACACCCATGGTATTTTATCCGGCTTTTTCCTCAGCATTGGTTTTGGGTTCTGGGCCTTTGTAAAAAAAATGCAAATGCTGTTTCGTCCAAAAATGAGCCCGGCTATTTCCAATGCGTACGGGCATATGGACAAATTATCAGTATTGACCATTGAGAATACAGACCCTGCAGATGTGGAGAACGGGTTGCAGATCGGTTATACCATTGATGAAATGACAGCAAGGGCTGAAGATTTTTTAAGAGGCATTGGGTTGGTGAAAAATTTTGCCCCGGTGGTCTATATCGTAGCCCATGGCAGCAGCAGTGCCAACAACCCGCATCATGGTGCCCATGATTGTGGCGCCTGCAGCGGAAGACCAGGTGCTACCAATGCCAGGGTGCAGGCATTTGTTTTAAATCACAAAAAAGTAAGAGCGGCATTAGCAGCCAGGGGAATCAGTATTCCCGAATCAACACAATTTGTTGGTGCGATGCATGATACGGCTGCAGATGTAATGGCTTATTATGATGAAAAAGTACTGGCCGGAGAAAATACAAGACTGCATATCATCAATATCCAGCATTTTGAAACAGCACTCAACCTGAATGCCAAAGAGCGAAGCCGGCGGTTTGCTTCTATTAACACCAAACAGGAACTGGAACAGGTTCGCAAAGCGATTCATAGCCGCTCTGTTTCTTTGTTTGAACCCAGGCCAGAATTGGGGCATGGCACGAATACATTGGCTATTATCGGCCGCAGGCAGGTTACAAAAGGATTATTCCTGGATCGCCGTGCCTTCCTTAACAGTTATGATTATACTACGGACCCGGAGGGCACTATTCTTTCAGCCGTGATGCGTCCTATTGGTTTGGTTTGCGGAGGTATCAATCTTGAATATTATTTTTCAAGAGTGGATAATATCAAGATGGGAGCAGGTACCAAACTTCCGCATAATGTGATGGGTTTATTTGGAGTGGCCAACAGCAGCGATGGAGATCTTCGCCCCGGCCTTCCGTGGCAAATGATCGAAGTGCATGACCCGGTTCGTTTGCTGGTAATCGTTGAACATAGACCCGATATTGTATTAAAGGCTATTCAATCTTCACCGGAAGTGTTTGAATGGTATAATAATGAGTGGGTGCATATCGTGGCGCTTCATCCTGAAGAAAAACAGTTTTACTATTTCCGGAATGGAGCGTTTGCAAAATACGAACCGGTTACTAATGCCAGCGAGATAAAAACCATTCATAACATGGAACAATTTATTGAAGGGGCGAAAGAAATGGAAACGAATCATATTGTACATGCTACGGAAGAAAATTTACCGGTTTACCTGCTGGATTAAAAAAATACTAAATGGATCAACTGCTTTTCTTATTTATCGCTGTGCCGATGCTGTCTTTTTTTGCCACTCTTTTCTGGCAAAATAAGAATGAAAGACCGATCGGCAATATTGTGCGGTTTGCAAAAGTGTCCAATATACTGATCGCTGTCGTCTTTGCTACCTGGTGGATGATCAATGGCCTCACCCCCGTTAGTTATAAACTGGCCACGATTTACGAAACGGAGCATTTCGTATTTGCTATCCAATTGTATTACGACGAAATAACAGCAGTATTCAGCATCGTGGGGGCATTGTTATTCTTTTTAGTTGCCACTTTCAGTAAGTATTATATGCACCGTGATGGAGGGTACAAGCGATTTTTTAATACTATCTTATTGTTTTCTACGGCGTATAATTTTATTATTCTCTCCGGGAACTTTGAAACACTATTCATCGGCTGGGAGATAAAAGGCATCTGCTCTTTTCTTTTGATAGCTTTTTACCGTAACCGCTATTTACCGGTGAAAAATGCTTTCAAAGCAGTTTCTAATTACCGTATCAGCGACGTGGCGTTAATGCTGGCCATGTGGATGATGCACCATCTTACGAACAGGAATATCACCTTTCCCGAACTGGGAATAGCAAAAGAGCTGGCTGTTGCATCAGGACAGGCGGGTATGGCCATCTTTATTGTTTGTATGCTGATTTTACCCGCTGTTATCAAATCAGCCCAGTTCCCATTCACCACCTGGCTGCCAAGAGCCATGGAAGGGCCTACTTCTTCATCTGCTATCTTTTATGGCTCACTCAGTGTACATATTGGTGTTTTCTTATTGCTCCGCACTCATCCTTTCTGGGAAGATATGGCATGGGCAAAAGCAGTTATTATTGTCATTGGAGCATTAACAGCCATTATTGCAACGATGATCGCCAGAGTGCAGCCAACCGTAAAAACGCAGATCGCTTATTCTTCGGCAGCGCAAATTGGTTTGATGTTCATCGAAGTGGCACTGGGTTTTCACTGGCTGGTGCTGATCCATTTTGCCGGTAATGCTTTTTTAAGAACTTACCAGTTACTGGTATCGCCTTCTGTCCTGAACTACCTGGTGCATCACCAGTTCTTTCACTATATAAAGCCTGAGCAAAAAGCGATCTCAAAGCTTAAAGCTGCCTTGTACATGCTCAGTATCAAAGAATGGAATTTAGATACTATCATGTTCGGGTATATATGGAGTCCTTTTAAATGGCTGGGAAAAAGAATGGAATTCTTCCAATCAGGTATTCTTATGGTTGTATTGGGAGTTGCAGGTATACTACTGGTTGCAGCAGGATACCGGAGCCCGGAATTTTTTCACTCACTGCAAAGTGTCTTGCCAATTGTACTGATCAGCATCGCCCTTGCTGTGATACTTTTTGCATTCTCTTTCCGGCGATCTGCCCTGAAAGCCTGGCAGTACTTGATGACCGGGCATATCTACATCATGGCTGCGGTAGTTTTCAATGCTGATCATATTAACCTTATTGAACTGGTTTATTATATTAGCGGGGTTTTAGTTGCTTTCCTGTTGGGTTATTATTGCCTGCAAAGAATAAGGGCCATTGATAATGATATTTCACTCAACCGGTTTCACGGCTATGTTTATGAACAGGAGACAACCGGCTTTTTGTTTTTATTGTCTGCCATGGGTATGCTGGGCTTTCCGATCACAGCTGCATTTGTAGGTATTGATGTATTGTTCACTTATGTACACAGCGGGCAGACTACCCTGATCATTCTCCTGGCTTTATGTTTTATATTTATTGAACTGGCTGCATTCCGGATTTTATTACGCATCTTCTTGGGGCCTCATAAGAAGCTGGATCACCCGGTGGCATTCAGGAGCTCCTGATTATTTTTTCTCCTCTTCCGAAAAATGTTCATTTAGTTTAACAGGACGAGCATTTTTACCGCCTACCTTCATCTGGATCACATCCACCAGGAAAGCAAAAGCCATTGCAAAATAAATATAGCCTTTGGGTATATGCACATCAAAGCCTTCTACCAGTAAAGTGAACCCGATCAATAAAAGAAAACTCAAAGCCAGTATTTTAAATGCCGGATGATTATTTACAAAATTACTGATAGGTGCTGCAGCCACCAGCATAATAGCTACCGTAACAATAACGGCTACATACATGATCCATACCTGGTCCACCAGTCCCACAGCCGTAATAATAGAGTCTACGGAGAATACAAGGTCGAGAAGAAGTATCTGCCCGATGATGGCCCGCAGCGTTGCTTTTTTCACCTTGCGTTCCTGGTCTTCATGCTCTCCTTCCATTTTGTGATAGATTTCTTTGGCACTTTTATAAATTAGAAAAAGTCCACCGGTTATCAGTATCAGGTCTTTGCCGCTGATGCTGGTATTAAAGACATTGAATAGTTCATTATCCAGCTTCATGATAACAGATATTGCAGCCAGTAAGGCCAGCCGCATAAACATCGCCAGCACGATTCCCCAGGTTCTTGCTTTTTTTTGCTGTTCCGGTGGCAATTTTCCCGCCAGTATCGAAATAAAAATAATATTATCTATCCCTAATACCACTTCCAGTGCGATCAGGGTAAGCAAAGAAATGATGATCTCGTAATCCATGCGGTGAGTTTTAGACCGGCTAAGGCCATGTTCAAGGTAACACAAAAATGATTCTCAGCCGGGCTGGTCAGTCAAAGTCGAACAAATTACCAAGGAAACCGCCTTTTCTCTTTTGCGGGTAATTTCTTTTTTGATACTCATCAGCGTCATCATACTCCTTTTTAGACCCTTTGTTTTCATTATAGGGTCTTGTCTGCTTAGTTTTCTCTGCTGACATTGATTTTTCTATGATCTTATCCAGTTCACCCCGGTCCAGCCACACTCCCCGGCAGTTGGGACAATAATCGATCTCTATGCCCTGTCTTTCAGACATAACTAATAAGGATTCGCAATTCGGACATTTCATAAAAAAGTGTTTTATGGTTTAAGTAATCAGTTACCTAAAATACCGGCAGCCCATTTAAGCGTATTTTCTGTTTTGAAATAATTGGCTTTTAATTCCTGTAATTTTTGTAATGCCTCCAGTGTTTTTGTTTCCCTGGCATTAACCAGGAATAAGGAGCTTTCTCCCGATTGAAAACGGATATCTTCACCTCTTTGCAAAGCCTGGTAATTCTTATACGCTTTTTCCTGCAAGAATACCTGGGTTCTCAGGGCCAGCAATTCATTATAATAGCTTCTGACCTTTGTCTCAATCTGCCATTGTTTCTGGTTGAATTGTAAACGGGTCTCTGCAATTTTTAGTTTAGCTTTTTTGAATTCACCTCTGCCTTCTGAGAGCCGGAGTGGTATTCCCAGGGAAAGGCCATACCGAAAATTATTTTCAAATAAAGGTGCACGGGTAGTTTTCAACAAATCATATCCCTTGCCCAGTTGGTTATAACTGAAGTTGACGGTTGGCAACAGCTCCTGTAGTTTTAATTTTTTTTCCACCTGCAATACATCCAGTTTGTAATCATAGATCAGCAATTCAGGATGGTTTTGCTTTGCGGCTTCCAGCAAGCCGGCTAGTTCAGGGAGAATGCCTTCCTGCAGATTGTTTGGACTACTGCTTTCATCAGGGATAATAGTAGCAGGCAGGTTATATGGAGTAGTATTTTCAGACCACAGGAACACCGATAATTCAAGGCCTGTATTTTGAAACTCCAGCCAGGCTTTCGTCTTTAGGACTTCAAAATTCTGTAACTGTGCAATAGCTTCAGTGGTATCAATGGCGGGCCTGTCACCAAGCCTGAAAGCTGTTTTAACAAATGCCACCCGTTGTTCATTCACGGCCACAGCTTCAGACAGTATTTTGTACTGCTGATAATATTGCACCCAGCTCCAGTAGGTATTCATGGCATCGAGCAGCAGGTTGTTCAATATGTTTCTTCTTTCTATAGTTGATGCATCCCGAAATATCTTCGCAGTTTGTAAAGCAGCCCGGCGTTTATCCATCAGTAAATTCTTAGCCAATGGTATGCTGATACCAATAAAATTGGTTTCACCTTTTGTGTCAACCGGGTCGGTACGGTTGCCGGAAAGAAATTCCGTACCTCCCGTGATTTCGACACCAAACCAGGTAGGTATTGTCAGTTCAGGACGGTTATAAAAATAATAGTCTGTGCCATCAAAGGTCTTCTGCGCTGATTCATTTTTAATGTAAGGATCAAATCCGCCCCTGGCAATAGTTATATCTGCCTTTGCTTTCTCCACAAAAATATCAGCCTGCTTTGCCACCGGGTGATATTTTTTCACGATCTCCAGCACCTGGTCAGCAGAAAGGGTTTTGCCGGGTATTGAATCCTGTCCTGAAGACAGTTTTGATAAAAAAAGTAAAAGTAATAACGTACTTATGGCCATGACGATCTTACTGCGCTGCTGGTTCCTGTTACGCAGCCATTGATAGGTCCTGTATTTTTTATAGGGTCTCATTTTGATTGTTTGTTAATAGCTGTTGATTGATAATAATCCGGGGGAAAGCCATTGATATTGCGCCAGAGTTCATACCACACCGGCACATCTTTTAACAAAGTGATCCCTTGTGCACCCGCACCGATCTTTAACTCTTTGGGCCATGGTTTATCAGCGGGGTCTTCTTTCACCAAGACCCGGAACTTCCCATTCACACTTACATTGCTTTCAACTGCCACGATCTCACCACCAAATGTGCCGGAGGAAGCATTGGGCCAGCCACTGAATACAATGGCCGGGAAACCATCAAAAAGGAAGCGTACTTTTTGTCCTTTCATTAATAAAGGAAGATCCAATGGTGCTATATACATCTCCACGGCATACTGTACTTTATCAGGTACGATCTCTGCGATCATGTCACCATCTTTTACAAATTCACCGATACCGGCTTTTTGTGCTTTCACTACCTGACCGCTTTGCGGTGCAATAATGAAATACATGCCATTACGGATATTATAGCTGGCATAAATATTTTCCAATTTGGCTACATCGGCTTCTCCGCTGGCAATTTGGGTGAGTGACTGGAACTGGTCGCCCTGCGCCTTCGTTACTTTCTCAATATTCTCCTGTTGCAGGGCATTCATTTCTATCCGTGTGATCGTCAGGTCCTGTTTACTATTGGCGAGTTTATTCTCGGCACTGATCTTTTTCGCCAGTGCATTCTGAAATTGCTGGTTCCTTATCTCTAATTGAGTTAGTGACACCAGCCCACTGTCATACATCGCCTTTTGCCGTTCGTACTGTTTGTTAGCAATGGAATAGTCATTGTTAGCAGCAGCAGCATCTGCACTATCAGCCTGTACTTTCAGCCGTAACTGACCCAGTTTATTTATCAGTTGGTCTAATTTCAATTGCAAGCCGGTATTAATCGCCCCGATCTGCTGACCGGTAACCGCCACTTTGTTTTTGTAGTATTCAACCGACTGTTGTTTACCTGCTAACTGTTCTTTGGTGCGTTCTAATAAAGCAGGGTCGAGATAATCTGTTTTTACCTCGGTGAGCTGTACCAGTGTGTCGCCAGCTTGCACATAATCACCTTCTTTGATATACCATTTCATAACCCTGCCGCCAATGATAGTATTGACCTGTTGGGGTCGCTGGTCCTGGTATAAAGTAGTGACAGTTCCTTTTGCTCTTACATTCTGTGTCCAGGGCAGGAACAGGAAGATCATAAAAACCAGCATACAAAAGAAAAACCAGGACCGAACCCGGCTGTTTTTATCCTGCAGGTATATATGCGAATAAGATCGTATCGTGAAATTGCTCATGTTTGATGGTTTAATGGTTGTTAACAGTAGTGGTTACGCCATTATCGATGGTTATTATTTTGTCACATCTCCCTGCAAACCCGGGGTCATTACTAACCACCACGACAGTACTATTTTTGATTTCTCCCAACAGGCCAATGATGGAGTGACGATCACCATTTTCATTATTCATCCAGGGTTCTTCCAGCAACAGGAGGCGGGGTTTAGCGGCCAGAGCCCTCACCAATAAAATTTTATGAATTACATTTTTTGGTAAGCGTTTCCCGGTGGGGTCAAGTACTGTATCATAGCCGTTTTGGAGCGTAGCAATAAAACCAGTAAGCCCTGTTCTGGTTGCATAGTGAATTACTGATTCCAGGCTCACTGACGGATTGCCCAGCGTAATATTTTCCCATAGTGTGCCATGGAAAATATCCAGGTGGTTAAGCAATACCCCTGTTTGGGAACGAAGCGAAGGCAGATCGTAGTTACCTAACGGAACTTCATCCAAAAGTATAGTTCCTTTAAAATCAGTATAGGCACCTGCCATCAAACGCAGTAAGGTTGATTTTCCCGAACTGTCCTTTCCGCTGATACAAACTTTTTCACCACTTTTTATTTGCAGGTTTATATTTTGAAGAATATCTTTCTCATCGTTATAACTAAAACTTACATCTCTCATCTCTAAGGAAAGCCCTTTTTCAACCGCAGCTAATTGAATACTGCCATTGGGTTCAGTGGGTTTATCAGTGAGTTTGGCAATCTTTTCCACGGAAGTCAGTGTGTCATATACACTCCCGAGGTTCATGATCAGTTTTTCTACGGAGTTCAGCACCAGTAGTATCACGATCTCTGCCGCAATGAATTGGCCAATGTTCAGCTGCTGGTCGACCAGTAACATCGTTCCGACGATCAGCATAGCAGCCGTGATCACTGTTTTGAATAATACCAGCACATTGTATTGAAACAATAATATTTTAAAGTGGCTGTTGCGGGCATCCAGGTAGCCCATCACACTCTCATCAGTTTTTTTCAGGTGGAGATCATTGCTTTTTGTCAGCTTGATCGATTTGATCACCCGGGCCATTTCTTCCAGCCAGCCGGCCACCCGGTATTTGTACATGCTTTCATTTAAACTGGTTTGTAAACCCGAACTGCCTGTATATCGCAGAATGAGCCAGAGTAATAAAATGAGTATAAGACCAAACAGGATGAAAGCCGGGTGATAAAAGCTTAGTAATATTAATCCAAATAATATCTGGATACTGGCTGTCGGAATATCCAGTAATATTTTGGATAAACTTTTTTGCAGCACCGGTATATCAAAAAAACGATTGACCAGTTCCGGCAAATAAATACTATCTGTTTTTTTGAGATCCAGCCGGGGAATATGTTCAGCAAAGGCAAAGGCATAACGTACAAATAATTTTTGCTGGATTTTCTCAATGATCTTCATCTGGTTGACCTGCATCAATCCAGCAACGAGTACGCCGGTTACCACCAACCCGATCAGTATAACCAATGAAGCCCGCATGGAGGCGCCGAGTACAAAGCCGACAATAGCCTGTACGCCCAGCGGCAATGACAGTTGTATAAGGCCATTCAGAATGGCATAAAAATAAACAGCAGATATTTCTTTACGTTCCAGTTTTACCAGGTTTAATATCCTGGTAACCGGGCTTGTGGTCGAATGCATAACAGTGAATTATGAAAGTGAGCAATAGAAAATTACAGGTATGCAACTGCATACCATCAAAGGGAACCGGGAATCCCGGTTAACAAAAATTGGGAGGGGGTGTCGGCTTCTCCACGCAGGGAAAAGGAAGAATAGCTTCAGCTAAATGGAATGCGGTGACCAGTTTATTGGTAAAATTTGCTGAAAGAATGTCGTAGGAAGGATATTCTTTTTTTTCTTTGATCTCGTCGGCTGCCGCCGTTTTGTCGGTGTTTTTTTCTTCATCCACGTTGAAGATCAGGGCCTTGCTTTCGCTGAAAAAGGACTGCACAGCCGGTATGGTTTGTACCGTTGCAAAGAGAATCAATATGAAGAGTGCAATCTTTTTCATTCCGCTGCAAAATTATCAGCCTTAATAACATGGCCAAGCCCCGATTGTTTAAAGATTGTAAAATTTTTCCTATATAACCTATAACTCTTCTGAACTTTCCGGCAGGTGGTCATATTCCCCTTTAATGGCATACCAGCCAAAGATCATCAGGCCGATAGCAATGGGGGTGAAAATGCCGATAATGATGATCCAGATCACCGGGTTATTGATATCTTTTTTCCCGGCAGGGTCAATATGAACAATGGCCCGGTCCACGAGGAAATAAATAACGGCCGGGGCTACAATGAACCAGATGAAACCAAGGGCTCTTTTGAGGTTATTCATACTATGCGTTTAATCTTCTACGTTTTCGTCAATCTTATTTCTCAGGTACACGGTGCCGATGAGCAGGCATAAAGCAGCTATACCGATCGGGTACCACAATCCCACCAACGGATCGGAGGGAAAGGAAGTGGTCAGTAGTAAACCAATAAAGGGCACTAACCCGCCAAAAACACCATTGCCGATATGATAAGGCAAGCTCATAGAAGTGTACCGGATCTTGGTCGGGAACATTTCAACTAAGAAAGCAGCGATGGGGCCGTAGACCAT
>JAEUVP010000434.1 GCA_016786805.1 Chitinophagaceae bacterium
ACCGATGTGATCACGGCATGTTTCACTTTCATCAGGTGAATGGCTTCCGCCACCCGCTGCGGTTCATCCCAATCCACAGCTGCAGGCCTGCCGGTTGCCACGGCACAAAAACCGCAGCTCCGGGTACAGGTATTACCGAGAATCATAAAAGTGGCGGTACCTGCTCCCCAACATTCACCCATATTGGGGCAATTGCCGCTTTCGCAGATCGTATGCAGTTTGTGGCTGTCCACAAGACCCCGTACATGCTTATAACTTTCACCAATGGGGAGTTTCACACGGAGCCAGTCAGGCTTCCTGATTTTCGTTTCCTTTTCGCTATTCGCCGGGACTACGGGGAGTTCAGTCATAGCACAAAAATAAGCCCATTACTTCCGACGGCCAAACAGGATGGCCACATAGCCCTGGAAGAAGAGACTCTTGTCCTTTTTTTGTAATAACATGATGGGAATCTTGGAGCCATAGGCTTCAAGGCTCATACCGATTTCAAGCCCGGAAACCATCTCGTTAAAGCGGCCATAATCAAATCGCATGGCCACTTTGGCAAAGGCACCAGGTTTTATTTTCATTTCACTCCAGCCTTTACCTAAACCACCGCCACCGGAAATGGTGGGGCCCAGGAACAAAGCACTGTCTTCCTGGGAATATTTTATCGTTCGTTCGGTGCCGCTGCTGGGATCATTCACCACTACGTAATAAGGACGAAGCAGGCCAATAGAGATCCCTGCATTGTAAACACCCGTTACCACTACTCCATTCTTATTTCCTTTTTGCCCGAAAATATATTGCTGGCCAAAACCCAGTGTAATGGGGTAAAAAAAGTTTTGCTTCCCATAGACAAAAGAATTTCCAAAAAAACCACTACTGATAAATTTTTCCTCCTTTGAACTCTTGGTCTCTGTAATATCGATTCGGTAGATATTGGTCTTACGGGTGCTTTTCATTTTACCCAGTTCATAGAATATCCCATACCCGTTGGTACGGGCCTGGATACCAAATATGCTTTGCTTCCTGAATACCAACGTACCTTCCTCTGCCTGGCGGATGCGGTCACTGATCGCTTCCCGGCGGGTTTCTCTGCGGTCTTCGCGGGATAAGCGGGTAGAATCCTGTGCAACAGCAGTAATACCCGCAATGGCAAACAAGAGTAAAAAACTTAATTTCTTCACGGAGCTATATTTTAATGGTTAACCGGGAACATAAACGTTAAAAAGTATTGAAAAGATGCCACAACATCAGTAAAGAAAAAGCCAAAACTCTTTTGTTACTTTTCGTCCTGCTAACGGCTATAACGTAAATTTAGGGCAAAAATTGATAATGACATCTTCAGTTGTGTATAATGGCGACCTTAGAACCACCTGCACCCATCTTAAAAGTGGTAATTATTTTGAAACGGATGCCCCGGTAGACAATAATGGCAAGGGCGAACGTTTCTCCCCCACCGATCTGCTGGCCACTTCACTGGCCACTTGTATGATCACGGTGATGGGTATTAAAGCAAGGACAATGGGCTTTGACTTGAACGATATAAAAATTGAAGTGCTCAAGATTATGAAAGCCGACCCGAGAAGAGTGGGTGGAATTGAATTAGTATTTCATATTCCTGAAGTATTAAAAAATATAGAGGAAAAAACAAAAACTATCTTGAAGCATACCGGCGATACCTGCCCGGTGATGAAGAGTATCCACCCCGATATTGAAGTAAAAATTGATTGGGGAAACTGGCGTTAACTTTTCTTTAGCGATTTATACCCGTATTATTTTTTACGATGAATGAACTGACTTCATTTCATTCATCGCTTTCAGCAGTTGATGCTTATAATCTTTTATTTATTCTTTACACTTGTAATCTTTGCTGTTTCCGGAAGGATAATAGTGATGCCATGAATGTACTGGTGATAGAATATGAAAAGGGGATGGTTCAGAAGATAAAAGATATCCTCAGTGAGATAGATGATTCCATCCGGGTGGTGGGTGTCACAGGTGATATGTTTGCTGCCGCAGAATGGCTGACTAAAAATAGTATCCCCGACCTGATCCTGGCCAATGAAGAAATGATGGCCGAAATGAATTACAAAGATGTAAAAGCTGTTGTCACTTTTTCCACGAAAACAGCTGATTATAATTTTGCGGCCTTTCGCTATAAAACGATCCGGCAGATACTGAACAGTCTTCCCGGCACAGAAGAAAAACTGCTCAGCTTTGAGCAATTCTCCAACACCAACAACAGCAAACCTTTAACAGCCGGGCCTTTTAAAGAAAGGTTTCTGGTCAAACAAGGCCAGCGTTTATTATCAATACCCGTGGGGCAGATCGCTTATTTCTTTTCGCAGGAACGCTTTATCTTTTTCAAAACCTTCGATAACCAGAAATTTTTGCTGGAATACCGCATTGAACAATTGGAAAACCTCCTCTCTCCCACAATGTTCTTCCGGGTCAACCGTTCTTTTATTATTTCATTACCTACGGTCAAAGAGATACATGCATACTTTGGCAATCGCCTCAAACTTTATCTATCCCCGGCAACAGATAAGGAAGTTATTGTCAGCCGCAAAAGAGTGAACGATTTCAAAGAATGGCTTGATAAATAAGAGAGCTATCCATACTTCTTACCTGCATAAGCACAACAGCTGATTCATTCATGCCGGTATTGTTGCATTTCATGCAGCAATCCATTCGTTTGCTTCCAACAGCCTTGCACACAGTCAATCCTTATTATAGCTTGGCTTAGTAAACATCCAATACCAGATCACCCGGCAAAAGGTCCTGAACATAAGTCCAAACTCTGAAAAACCAGGTACTCCGATATCCTGAAAACCGTGCTGGCTCTTATGTGTGAAAACGATCGTGAAAGGCTTTTTGCCGGTGATCTTATTTTTTAAAACACACATGATGAAAGCCCACTTACTGATCCTGCTCTTTTTTCTTTTGCCACCCGGTTTCGCTTTTTCACAATGTCTTATTGCTCCTTCCTTACCTGCCTGCAACGGTTCCGAACCACTGGTGGCGGATAATGAAACATTAGCGGCCGGTACCACCAAATGGTATTATGGCGGCACCACGGTCTACAACAGTCTTACCATGAAAGGTGGTACCCTGGTTGTTTGCGGTGATATTACAGTAGATAAATTCTACATGGACAGCGGTACCATATATGTTCATCCCGGTGCCCGTTTTGTGGTTGGTTCAGGTATTGGCGCCGGCCTGATTTTCAGGGGAGCCTGTTATGTTTATAATTATGGCACTTTTGAAATTCAACGTAATCTCTCCTTAGAAAACAATGCCACAGCCGTTTCGCCCAATATACTTATCAATGCCACCGCAGCATCTGTTTTTAAAATGTCTAACCAATACCTTGTTATCAATAATGCACATTCCTGGTATGTCAATAACGGGGTATCAGAGTTCTGGGGTATTATCACGGATGCGCAATCTGTAGCGGGTTCCGTTTGCCTTGGTAAAGGAAGCACTACTAAAATGGCAGTGCTGATCAATAAGGTTGCTAATACATATGTTGTTCCCACCGGCAATGCCTGTTTATATGTTCACCAGTTCTCACAGTTTTATGGCCGGCTTACCAACAGCACCGGGTTACTAGCCTGTCTTTCCAACGGCCATACATCTGATTCCGGTTGCATCCCCTGGGGATGTCAGCCAAATAACTGGGGATCGGCACAGGTCTTTACCAGTTGTAACAGTTGCAGCGCATTACTCGCTTTATCTGTTCATTTCACTTCCTTTATATCCAGCGTCACTGCTGACTACAGCAACCAGCTGAACTGGGAGATGAATACAGCGGTTCCAACCGGGACGTTCCGGATACTACGATCCGCTGACGGCAGCAGGTTCAGCGTCATTGACAGCTTTGAGAAAAAAGAATCAGCCATAAGCAAATTCACCCGCATTGATAAAAATCCTTTACCCGGAAATAACCACTATATGATCAAATATACTAACAGCAACGGATACTCCATCAACAGTAGGATCGTTCATACCTATACAGAACCTAAAAATGGTTTCAGCATTTTCCCTGTTCCTTTTGACAAAAAATTCATTGTTCGCTATGCGCCGGGTATGCGTCCCGAGAAGATCATTATCACCGATATCAGCGGCAGGAATATAAATATCCAATACAACATTAAAGAAAGCTCGCAGCAGGTAGAGATCGTATTAGCGGATAAAGTAGAAGCAGGTATTTATATCATCCACATGGTCAATAACCAAAAGTACACGGCGCAAACGATCATTAAAAATTAAGCTGCACTGTACGGCCGGGATGAAAAATCGTCCCGGCTTTTTATTGTTTCAGGATCGCATTACCGACCACACAATCAAGGCAGCGTTTTGGATGGCAGTAGTTATTTTTTAATTCAATTAATGCCTGCGAATCATAGGCTACCCTATTTTCCAGTCCCAACTTCTCAAATCCTTTAGTGATCACATTTTTTTCGGCAGCTGTTTCTTCCAGCCACTGCAGGGCTTTGTCTTTATATGGTTGCTCGTTATGATAATTACCATATGCAAACAATACTGGTACGATTGTATTAATAATGATATTATCAATCATATCAACACCCAGTTTCTTTTTCCGGAAAGCGGAGAGTTCATCAAACCGGTAATGATAATGCCAGTAATCATTTGCTGTGATATCAAAACGGGATTTAACATTTTTTACTCCGGCAGCTTCCTTAATTTCAGAGAATAAATGAACGGAATGATGAACCAGCATAGCCAACTGCGCCAGCCGGACCGCCGGAAAATTTCCCGGTCGCATCCGAAGCGAAAATACCGGGTTATTGATTGGCTGGAGGCCATATTTGTTTTTATAGAATGTATACTCTTTCTGTAGCATCACCGGGTAATCTTCGGTAAAATCTTCATTCAATAAGCCGGCCTGTCCCAGCAATAATGCTTCCAGCTGATGGATCTGGCTCTTATGTTTAGCAAGAATAGTAATGGATAAAGACCGGGCAACCGCTTCAAAAGCATCGGCATTTACTTTAATCCCGAAATTACGGGCCAGCAACCACCAGAAAGTAGCCTCCCAGTGATAACTGTTCTGCTGCAAGTATGTTTCAACAACTGCTGCTTTACGTAATAACCGTTCTGCCAGCAATCGTTCCTTCCAGCTTTTCCAGGTGATCTCCCGCACAGTATGGATCGTTTTTTCACAGGGAATAAAGGAAGAAGAAAGCATCAATTCTTCATAGCGTTGCAATAAAACTTTTGGCACCCTGCTTTTCAGCTCCAATACCGGCAGCTCATTTGCTTTTGTATCATCCTCCCAAACTACATGAAGAATGACATTATGATAATTGTTATCCTGCTGGTGATTATGTTTTTTCCAATCAGATGTATTGATATGCAGTTCAACGGTGCCTGCCCAGGTGGTGGCTCCTATTTTTATTTTGGCATCACTGAAATCAGGACCCTGGTTCGTATTGAACTGACCGGGAAATAATATTTGCAGCGGCTCTCCGCCAGCTGTTGACAATTCTCCCTTATTGTAATACTGGAACTGCCAGATATATTGCAGCAATCGCTCTGTCATGAGATAACAGTTTATTTTTTGCTACAACCGGCTAACCTTTCCCTAAATTAAGCATTTAGTTGATGCAAAGCCAGCACCACCCTGCTTACCGGCAAACCCATGACATTATAGAAATCGCCTTTGATGGATTTAATACCCACCACACCGATCCACTCCTGGATGGCATAAGCACCTGCCTTATCGTACGGCTTATATCTATCTACGTAAAATTCAATCTGCTCAACAGACAGGTCATGAAACTCCACTTCCGTAACATCGGCAAATGCTATTTCAGCATCACCCTTTCTTATCACTACTCCTGTTACTACCCGGTGTTTTTCTCCTGCCAGGGCCAGCAGCATACTCACAGCATCTTCCCGGTGAACCGGTTTACCGAGAATATGATCATCACCCAATACCACAATAGTATCAGCTGCTAATATGGTTTCTGTTTCATTGCGCATCGCCTGCACGGCCAATGCTTTGTTCCGGGCAATATAAATTGCCACTTCCTCAGCGGTAATTCCAGGAGGAAATCGTTCATCCGTTTCTTTCACCACTACTTCAAAAGGCACTTCAGCCCATTCCAGTAATTGTTTACGCCGTGGTGACTGTGATGCAAGAATTATTGTATTCATAGGTAAAAATAAAAGAAAACCATGGAGAGGATGCCGGTTAGCATGACCAGTTTTGTCCAGTTGCTCAGTTGATGAAATTGGGCTGTGGTCCGGGCTTTAAAAAGTTGGTAAAAAATATACCCTAATGGTAAAATGATCAATACAATGCTATACACTACCGGCAACCACCACCTGAATTGTAATACATACACCTGCACAATGATAAGAATGGTGATCAACACGATCAGCCAGACTGCCACATATACTTTGGTGGCATTAACACCCCAAACGATCGGCATGGTGCGGCATCCATACTTTGCATCACCTTCCATATCTTCCATATCCTTGATCGCTTCCCGGATCAAAGAACTAATAAAGGCAAACCCCGCATATAAAAAAGCCAGCCTGAAAAACTTCTGGTGAGACTCCTCTCCCAGCCCGATGGCATCAGCCACAGAAACTTTGGAGAAGAAAATAATAAGAATGGTCCAGGCGGTCAGCAGCGAGATCACAATATTGCCAATGAGTAAACTCTTTTTAAAATTAGTAGAATAGAACCATAGCAACACCACACAGGCAATATTAGCCAGGATCAAATACCATTTTTCAATGAACGGCAATGCCACCACCGTCAGTATCAACCCGCTTGTACTCAGCATAAAATGCCAGGCGATGGCCCAGCGGCGATGGATCAGTTTATCCACCACCATTTTTTGAGGCTTGTTGACTTCATCAATGTTGATATCAAAATAATCATTGATCACATATCCCGCAGCGGCAATAAATACAGAAGCCAGCACCAGGATAAAAAACCGGAATAGATCACCGGGGGAAACATGCCCTTTATAGAGCACATCGTAAATGCAGAAATGAAAAAGTAATTGCGTCAGCGCAATAAAAAAAAGGTTGGGCAGTCGGATCATCTTCAGGAAAGCGGCTGTCAACCTCATTGAAAAAAAATTTGGCGAAAGATACGGCAGAACAGCGAGGTATAAAATAAGAGTATTATCAGCGGGAAGTCACATCGGTACGGTACTCCCAGTGGTCATTCAGCTTCAAGACCTTTTCTATCACATCCCGCACACAGGCAGATCCCCCGTTGAGGTGTGAAATATAACTGGCCGCCTCTTTGATCTCAGCCACTGCATCAGCAGGGCAACAGGGCAAACCAACTGATTTCATGGCAGGAAGATCAGGCAGATCATCGCCCATATACAGCACTTCTTCCTTTTTGAGTTTGTTAGCTTTCAAGTATTCTTCAAGAAAAGCTTTCTTATCCAAAACTGACATGCTTATATCTTTTACACCCAGTTTTTCCAGCCTGTCCACCACCTGTGGTGAATTACCACCTGAAATAATGCGGACCCGGTACCCGTTCTTGATCGCCATTTGCAAAGCAAAACCATCTTTGATATTCATCCGACGGGCCTGCAAACCGTTATCAAGCACCAGCACAGTACCATCGGTCAGCACACCATCCACATCGAAAACAAAAGTGGTTATCTTTTTGAAGAGTTCGAGGACATTCATGTTTGCAGGTTGATAAGTTTGTTAGTTGATCAGGGTGTGTGATAAGCGACCCTTCAACTGTTCAACGATGTACTATTTCTGACTATCCCTCCATTCATAAACCCAGGCACTCTGTATCATTTCCAGGTGTCCTTCAGTACTTTGCTCACGGGTTCCTTCAAAACCGGGTATTTGTAATATCCATTCCAGCAGGTCGGTGAAACGCACCCTGTATATTTTCCCTTCGTTGAATTCATCACCAAAACGTTCATACAGTTTCAGGGCAATGTCTTCGTGATCGCTCCAGTTA
>JAEUVP010000435.1 GCA_016786805.1 Chitinophagaceae bacterium
CCCTTACATAATAAGGTAGAGGGACATAAGGACGGATTGTTGCAGATATATGGACAAACTCTTGTCAGTGATCTGTTACAAGATGACAAAGCTGATTTTATCAAAAGCTTAGCCACAGTAGAAGCGGCCTGATTTTTATAATATATGAACTACTTAGTCCCGGGTCATTTCCCGGGATTTTTTTGTATAAAGAGAAACCCCCGGGGAACCGGGGGTTGTAATAGAAACGAAAACCAACGATAGCTCATTTTCATGAGCCTCATTTAAGTGTATTATCACTTGATGCCCGAAAATAAAATGCATACCCGTCCTGCCTGCTGATCATCGTCATATTATGGGCTGATTGCTGTCAGCCGGCTTTTATTTATTGTTAAAAAGAGTAACATGTATTTTTTTCATTTCTGCAAATGATTTAAATCAGCTTTTGCGGTCGGCCATCTTGCTATTTTGCCCGTGAAAGGCTTTATACTATGTTATCGAGGAATTATCAAACCATAAGCACCGAATCCTGCGCCGCTGATATTGTGAAAATGGATTACCGCACTGCCGCCGTCTTTAAGAAGCACGGTATTGAGTATTGCTGTGGGGCCAAGTGGCCGCTTAAAATGGTTTGTGAAAATAATAACCTTAATCCCGATCATGTACTACAGGATCTACAAGATGCTCTCCGGGTGATACAGGTATCTCCTGCACTGCCTTTTAATGACTGGAAGGTCGACTTTCTGACCGATTATATCACGAATGTTCACCACCAGTACCTGCGCCAGGTCCTTCCCTACATCAAGGAGCAACTGGGGAAGTTTGTAGCGGAGCATGCCAGGAAATATCCTTATTTGCCTGACTTGGAGAATTATTATAATTTTCTTTATAAAACAATGATCCCACATTTGCAACAGGAAGAGGAGATCATATTTCCATATGTGAGGCAGATCGCTCATGCGTATGAAAGCAAAGAATCATATGCCAGCCTGCTTGTTCGGACGCTACGTAAGCCGGTGGAAGATTTGATGCATCACGAACATGATACCCTGAAAAAAGTATTGACCCGTTTCAGGAGCCTGACCAATAATTATATGGCCCCGGATAATGCCTGCACCAGCCACCGGGTGGCTTTCTCCTTATTACAGGAGCTGGATGATGATATCGTGCAGCATCTTTACCTCGAAAATGAGGTCCTATTTCCAAAGGCCATAGCGATGGAAAAGGAACTGCTGCAAAAACCCGTATAGGCAGATTGATCTCACTTCTTATTTTATATTTAACTTGAGCCGGAAATCATTAATTACATGTTCAAGTTAAACAGCCGTGTTATTCTTCTCTGGTCGGTTCTTATTTTCATACTGGCACTGGCATCTGCCTTTGTTTTCCATAGTTATGAACTGGCCGTAAGCGGCCTGTTAATAATTATTGTTTTAACTGCTTTTGTTCCCGGCTGGAGAGTAACTCTATTTGCCGGTTTACTGGGTATGGTTGTGATGACCGGGTTATTACTTTATTTTAAGGAACAAGACAGCGATATCATGAAAGCCATGCTTTCGCAGGTGTATTCATTGCTGGTGATCATTTTTGCAGTCATGATCGTGTTTTACATGAAAAGATTGCAACAAAATTTTGCGCATGAGAAAACACATATGATCTCCCTCTTTGAAAATGCAACAGAAGGCATATTGCTCACCAATCACTCCGGCCAGATCGTATTGGCCAACCCGGCGGCATCAAAGATGTTTGGCTATACATCGGAGGAACTGGTCGGGCAGTTTATTGAAAAACTGATTCCGCAGCGGTTCCATCATAAGCATTCCGGGTTACGGGATGGTTTTTATAAAGCTCCTTCCAACCGGACCATGGGCACAGGCCGTGACCTGTTTGCTAAAAGAAAAGATGACAGCGAATTTCCCGTGGAAGTCAGCCTCAGTCATTATAAGCAAAAGAATGAAATGTTCGTGATAGCCTTTATCGTGGATATTACTACCCGGAAGGAAATTGAACAGAATTTATTGCGGCAAAAAAAGGAGCTGGAGAAGATCAGTGATGATATCCGCAAATTAAACGCACAACTGGAAGGTAAGGTGGAAGAAAGAACAATGATTCTGAAAGAAGCCTTGCAACGACTTGAACTATCCCAACTGGAAGTAAGCGAAGCACTTGATAAGGAAAAACAACTCAATGAGATCAAGAGCCGTTTTGTATCCATGGCCTCGCATGAGTTCAGGACGCCCCTCAGTACTATCTTATCTTCTGCTACTCTTGTTTCCAAATACCCGGGCTCGGATGACTTTGACAAAAGAGAACGGCATATCCGGCGGATCAAAGAATCCGTTAATCATATGAATGAATTACTGGAAGACTTTTTATCCCTGGGTAAACTGGAAGAAGGGAAAGTGGCCATTACCGTTTCTTCGTTTAATGTGAAAGAGTTTTTTGAAGATGTGATCGATGAAATGAAAACACAATTAAAACCGGGGCAGGAGATCATCTTTACGTGTGAAGGGCTGGGTCATTTTATGACGGATAAAAGAATGATGAAAAATATTTTACTCAACTTACTTTCTAATGCCATCAAATTTTCCGGGGAAGGAAAAAAGATTCGGGTTTGCAGCGATAACCTGGAACACAGGTTATATATAAAAGTACAGGATGAAGGCATGGGAATACCCGCCGAGGATATCCCTCACCTGTTCGCCACTTTTTTCAGGGGTAAGAACGTCAGTAATATCCAGGGTACGGGTTTGGGGCTGCCCATCATAAAGAGATACCTCGGGCTGTTAAAGGGTGATATAAAAGTGGAGAGTGAACTGGAGAAAGGTACCACCTTCCATGTAGAAATGGCCCGCCTGGGTCCTGAAGACAGCAGTCTCTGAACTTTTTGAGAGGAAAGATTGTTCTTTATAAAAGATCAGCCAATGAACCGCAGTGAAAGAATCCCCGTACTTGTTGTTTCGGGGCTTTTATTACTCTACATATTCCTGATAGCCACCTCTTCTTTGCCAGTCATCACCGGTATTATTTTTTCGGTATCTCCTTTATTAGTTGTGTGGCTGGCATATAATGTTGTTCGCTTCGGTAATTCTGTTAAAGAATTAAAGGACGGGGATGAATGGGGTTATGCAGATAAAAGCAGGGATGAACCAGGAATGGTTTAATGACAATTGATCGCCGCACCGGTTGATGATTGCGCAGGCATATCCGGGCTGATGTAAGGGATCCCGAGGTTTAATCCCCGGAGAATAAGTACAACGGCCATGATCACCACAAAATACGGAACTGCTTTACGCATTACCTGGCGAACGGGTAAACTTATTACCTGCCCTAAATAAGCCACGATCATCATGGCGGGCAATGTACCTGCACCAAAGGCCGCCATAAATGCAATAGCCTGGCTTACACCTGTTGAAGAAATAGCAGCAGCTACTGCCAGGTAAACCATGCCACAAGGCAGAAATCCATTGGCGATACCCATCAGGAAAAAACCGGCGGGACCTTTTGCCTTACGAAGAAGGCCGCTAATGAGTTGTTGAATAAAAATATAGAATTGATCAAGAAAGGAAAGACGTATTTGGGTTTTGCGGAGAAAATAAAATAGTGATAATAACAGGATGATCACACCCAGAAGAATGGAAAACCGTTGTTGAATGCCTGCCATATATATACTTCTGCCTGCCAGGCCAAACAACAAACCGAAAACCGAATAAGTGATGATACGTCCGAACTGGTAAAGCAGCAGGGAAACAAATTTCTTTGTACGGGATAAATGCTGTGTTGGCAATGCAAGACTTAACGGCCCGCACATACCCACGCAATGAAGACTGCCCACAGCTCCTAAAGTAAAACCCGCTATGATGACAGGCCATATCATTTTACAATACCGTTAATGCTTTCTCCGTGTAATAATCTGTACCATTACTATTCCATCCGATCTTCACTGTATATTTTCCGGGTGCCACCTGTGCGTTGTTAAATACCTGGACGCCATCCTGGTTAACCTCCAGGTTAAATCTTTTATCCTGTTTTTGATTATAGGCACAATAGAACAGTACAGAACCGGTGACTGCCTGGTTTTTCATTTCTTCCGGAAACTGTAATACAATACCACTGTCGGTCTGCTGCAGGCTGGCAGCAGCACTTAATGCATTAGCCCTGTTAGAACCATCTATGACTTCCTGGTAGCGAAGTTCTTTTTTGTAATAATCCTTTTCTACCAGCTCATACGTGGTGTTCATTGATTTATAAACCAGCACTCCCATTCCTGCTCCGAATACGATGAAGGTTACCAGTAATTTATTTCCCCAATTCATTAGTTATAATTTTTTGTGGTTGAATGATCAATATCTCCTGAACGGTCCCATAAAATTGGTGGTCAGTTCAGTTATCTTTTTATCGCCTTCATAAATACCTACCCGAAGCTTTGTCTTTCTTGACTTTAAAGCTGTATTAGGAAGCACAACAAAGAAAGTGCCGCTGCCTTGTCCGCTCTGTTTTACATGGATATTCTTTGTGCCCACCAGTTCTATTTTTCCTGTTCCGGCCTCATCGCCCTCCAGTTTAAGTACTACAGGGATATCAAGAATTGTTTTATTCTGTACGGTAATAGAATAAAGATTCGATAAAGAATCCTTTCCTCTTTCCTGGTATGTTAAACCAGTGGTACGGATAATGGTTCCGTCAACATCTTTACGGGTAACAAGCAGGATGGTCAGTAAACTGGCCAGTACAATTAGAACACCGGTATAAAATTTCATCCGGCCGGTATAGCGAAGCGGCTGATGATCGGCAATGCCATTTTCGGAGGCATAACGGACAAGGCCTCTTGGTTTGCCCACGGCATCCATCATTTTGTTACAGGCATCAATGCAGGCCGTACAACCCACACATTCCATCTGGGTGCCATTCCGGATATCAATACCAGTCGGGCATACTTTCACGCATTGAAAACAATCAATACAATCACCGGTATTTACGTCAGCCGGTTTTATTTTTTTCAATTTCCCTCTCGGCTCCCCTCTTTTATAATCATATGCAACAATCATGGAGTTGCGGTCGAGCAAAACACTTTGTAAGCGGCCATAAGGACAGATCACCGTGCAGGCTTGTTCCCGGAAATAGATATAAACGAAATAAAAAATAGTTGTGAAGGTGATGATGGCCATAAATCCGACCACATGCTGGCTGATAGGTTCTGTAATGATCTTCTCCAGTTCTTTAACGCCAATTATATAGGCCAGGAAGAAATTAGCGATGACAAAAGCGACAAAATAGAAAACGATATGCTTGATCGTTTTCTTACGAACTTTTTCAGCTGTCCAGGGCCCGTTATTCAGCAATTTTTGTTTCGGGGCATCTCCCTCGATCAGGTATTCAAGTTTGCGGAACAGCATTTCCAGGAAAACGGTTTGCGGGCAAACCCATCCACAGAACAAACGGCCAAATGCAGCAGTAAATAAAACAATGAACACAATGAATGTGATCATTATAATTCCGAAAATAAAAAAATCCTGCGGCCAGAAAACTTTACCAAAGATGATAAATTCAGCTTCGGGGATATTGAATAGAAACAGCGGCCTTCCGTTCAGGGAAATAAAAGGAAGGGTGAAGAACAGGGCAAAAAAGCCCAGGCTCACCCATGTCCTGATATTGTAAAGTTTTCCCTTGGGCTTATGTGCATACACCCATTTTCTCTTTCCTTTAGCGTCTACAGTAGCAAGCCGGTCACGGAAAGAATCTGTGGCTGTTTCGTTTGTTGTGGTTTCGTTGGTGATCGTTTCTTCAGTGTTCATAGTTCGTCGGTTTATTCTAATTCATAGCCATCTTACCATCTTTTGCTTTTGCTGAGTCAATAGCTGGTGCTGCTGGAGCCGCTTCTTCTTTATATACAGGACCGTCAGGTGCTTTTGGATTGGGAGGGTTGGTGCCCTTCAGTGATTTTACATAACTGGCCAGCTGTGCCATTTCCCTGGCGGTAAAATTTTCCTGCCATGATTTCATCCCTTTATTCGTACCATATTTGATGGTTTTGAAAATGTCCTTAATGCTGCCTCCGTAAACCCAGTTCTCGTCCGTCAGGTTGGGACCTACAAGCCCTCCGGCATCTGCCCGGTGACAAGGCACACAGTTTGCAGGGTTGATGAATAATTTCTTACCAGCTTCCAGGTCTTCTTTTGCAGTCAGGTAGGTTACTGTATTTTCATCTACATTATCTCCCTGCAGTTTCAGGTATTCTTTTACTTTCAGTTCGCCTTGTGCAACGGCTGTTTCAAACTCCTGTTTGCTGGATGGGCCCGTATGTGCAATATGAAAACGGTACAGGTAAATACAGCCAACAATGATGGTTAAGTAAAATCCATATAACCACCATTTGGGTAAACGGTTATTCAATTCACGGATACCATCATAATCATGGCCAAGATCAAGATCAGCTTCCTGGCTGCTGGGGCGGAAACTGTTGAATTTATCCCACCAGGACAGCTGGTTCTTTTTCACTTCTTCAGCTACCGGCTGCGTTTCAGCTACCAGTTTATCCTTTTCGGCTTTCAATAAAAATTTGATATTGATAAGCAGTGCAATGATGATAAATAACTCAAGAAATATTACTGTTGCCATGACATAAAAGGTAGAAGCGGTCATGCCACCGATCGTTTGACCTGCTGTGGTAGTAGCCGCAGCATCAGCCGGAGCAGCTCCTGTTTGTGCAAACAATGAACTACTGCTTAGTAACAAAAGAGTGATCAGCACGGCTGCAACAGGAACCGCGGCTTTTTGTTGTTTTCTTTTTTTCAATTTTACATCAGCTGTACCGATCAGTATATTGGCCAGTATGCCAATAACGATCAGCAACAACAGCATCAGCACTACTAATACTATCGCCAGCGGATTACTGAATGCCGAAGGTGCCGGCGGACCTGCTGCCCAAACCGGTTGTACAAAACCCATTGCCAGGAACACACCCAGCAAGCGGATCATATTCTTTGATTTATTATAATTGAACAGGTTCATATAAAAGTTAGTTTTAAAGATTCTTAATTGTCCAGCGGAATACGGCTGATATCATTGAATTTTTTCTTATCCGTTTTTAAAACCCAGGTAACCATGACCGTAAAGAAGACTACAAAAATGGTGAGTGATAACATCCCATAGATGTCAACACCACTTACTTTTTCTATATAGTTGATGAATTTCATGATTGATTTCTTTACTTATTTTCTGCTAAGGG
>JAEUVP010000446.1 GCA_016786805.1 Chitinophagaceae bacterium
CGGTTATATAAAAATTTTATTGAACTAAAAGAAAAGGGCTGCGACGAATGAATCACAGCCCTTTTCTTTTATCCTTCTTGCCAATAATTATCTCAGGTCCACTTCTTCCACACCGGGATATTTGCTCTTATTGAAAACAAATTCAGCATCTGCGATAGTAGCGTTTGTTTTCATACTGGTCATGGTGTAGCTATACCTGTTCCCTGCATTCTCCAATACTTTGGTACTGTAAATAGTTTTTGCATTCTTATCAACCAGCAGGTACACTTTGTGAAAGGCTTTTGTTTTATCAATCGGGGTCATTTCAATTTCCTGTAAGGTTTTACCCGCCTGTTTCTTTTCGCCATTCAGGATATAATAGAAATCTTTATCGTAGAAATTGGTAAATAATTTTTGCGGGGTGATCGTTCCGCCGGAAGCATCCAGGTTGCTGATGGTTACTTCATTGGCTGCTTTATCATAGTTCCAGACCGTCTTGCCATCACAAAATATTTCCTGCCCGCTGAAACTCACCCTGTATTTAGTGCCTTTCATTTTCAACGTTCCCGTTTTTGTAGATAAGACTTTACCCGCTGCATTTTCCACGGTGTATTTGAAGCCGGCCTGGACTGATGTAAAGGTTTTGAATTTGGCACTGACAGCATCCAGCACTTTTTTAGCTTCCGGGTCGTTACGGGTAGGATTGGTTTGTGCAAATGATACAATACCGCTCAGGAATACTACAGCTAACAGGTAAACTTTCTTCATCATATTATCTTTTTTATAGACGGGTGCAAAGATAGGTTCTCTTATTTGTTATCAGGACTGACAATCATCAGGCCGGGTTGCAAGGGGTTATTCCTTCTTAACAGTATTCTAACCCAATGCATCCAGGTGTTGTTGCAGATCAATTTCTGTTTTAATTAATACATCACGGGCCTTACTTCCCTGGTTCGGACCTACGATACCTGCTGCTTCCAGTTGATCCATCAGTCTGCCGGCCCGGTTATAGCCCAGTTTCATTCTTCTTTGCAATAACGAAGTGGAACCAATTTGGTTCTGTACGATCAGCCTGGCCGCATCTTCAAATAAAGAGTCACGGTCGCCCAAGTCAAAATCCTTTCCCTCCAGTTCTTTTTCGTCAATATATTCCGGCAACAGGAATGGCATCGGGTAGCCTTCCTGGTAACCGATAAATTCCACCACCCTGTCCACTTCTGGTGTATCTACAAAAGCACATTGCAAACGCACCAGCTCTCCGTTATAACTGACCAGCATATCGCCTTTACCGATCAGTTGCTCTGCTCCACCGGTGTCTAGTATTGTCCTGGAGTCGATTTTTGAGGAAACCTTGAAACCAATACGGGCCGGGAAGTTGGCTTTGATGGTACCGGTGATAATATTAACCGAAGGTCTTTGTGTGGCAATGATCAAATGGATACCTACCGCACGGGCCAGCTGCGCCAACCGGGCAATTGGCATTTCAATTTCTTTACCGGCAGTCATGATCAGGTCCGCAAACTCATCGATCACCAGTACAATAAACGGGAGGAACTGGTGCCCTTTCTCGGGGTTCAGTTTTCTTGACACAAATTTTTCATTGTATTCTTTGATATTCCGGCAACCAGCTTCTTTCAGCAGGTCATAGCGGTGATCCATTTCAATACAAAGAGCATTCAGCGTATTGATCACTTTTTTAGTATCGGTAATGATCGCTTCTTCTTCGTTGGGCAATTTTGCCAGGAAATGTTGTTCGATTCGTCGGTAAATACTCAGCTCCACTTTTTTGGGATCAACTAAAATAAATTTCAGTTGTGAAGGATGCTTCTTGTATAATAAAGAAACAAGGATCGCATTTACTCCCACCGATTTACCCTGCCCGGTAGCACCGGCCATCAGCAGGTGCGGCATACTGGCCAGGTCAACAATAAAATTCTCATTATCAATTTTCTTACCCAATGCAATGGGCAGCGAAAAAGTATTATTCTGGAATTTTTCCGACGATAACAAGGTCTTCATGCTGACGATGGTCTTACGGGCATTGGGCACTTCAATACCAATGGTTCCTTTACCGGGTATCGGTGCAATGATACGGATACCCAGGGCAGATAAACTCAATGCAATATCATCTTCCAGGTTTTTGATCCGGGAGATACGAACACCGGCAGCCGGTATGATCTCATACAATGTAACTGTTGGACCAACTGTGGCAAATATTTTTTGTATCTCGATGGAATAGTTCCGGAGGGTGGCAATGATCTGGTTCTTGTTATTCTCCAGTTCGTTGGTATCCTGTACGATCTTTTCACTGCCATGACTGTCCAGCAGGTCCAGCGTTGGATACTTATAATTCTTTAAACCGAGTATAGGATCATATTTTTCAGCGATTGCCGGTGTGGCTGGCTTAACAGCACCTGTTTCAGGAATCTCATCCGGCACCACTTTTATTTCCAGTTCAAGATCATCGGCAGTAGGTATTTTTTCAACTGGTTTTTCTTTAACGGGTTTAAAATCCTGCGGCACTGTTACCGGCAATTCTTTGGCAGCAGCCAGGTCATGCTCATGCATGATCTCACTAACGATCTCTTTTTCCAGTGTAGGTTGCTGTTGTTCTAATATGGCTGCTTCATCTTCCAGCGGTTCTTCCTTTTCAATGATCTTGAATTCAGGCAGGGCTTCTTCCTTATTGGGATTAAGGATCATTCCACCGGTTGTTTTCATGGAATTTCCTTTCAGTGCTTCGCCGTTATTCTCATTATAAATATCGTTGATGGTCTTGCCGCCGGGGATGATCGCTCCCGTTGCATTTTCTTCTCCGGGTACTTCTTCAACTATAGGTTCAGCCTGCTCTTTTTTCTTCGGCAGGTTAAAGGCAGGATTGAACTGCCAGATAAAATAACCAATAGCCAATAAAAGTAACACTGCGGCAGTACCGATTGTTCCTAATGCTCCGGTCAGCCAACCGCTGATCATAGCACCCACCCCTCCGCCAAACCGGAAATCGCTGTTGGAGAAAATAAAGGCCAGCGAACCGGAAAGTACCAGCAGGCCGATCGTTACATATTTCAGGTTGCGGGAAACAGAAAACACTTTGCGGGTAAACAGCAGGTTGACCCCCAATACAAAAAAGAAAGTACAGAACAGTAAAGACGCTGCCCCGAACCCCTTATAAATAAAAAAGTGAGAGATATAAGCACCAAGTCGTCCCAGCAGGTTATTTACTTTCACATCGTTGTCGAACAACACTGATGCACCCTGCGAAACCTTGTCCTGATCTTCTTTCCAGGTAAAGAAATATGAAATAAAGGCTATGAACAGGAAGATAGACACCAGCAGGGACACAGCGCCGCTGATCTTCCAGGTACGTTCGTCACGGGCCAGGCTGCGCCAGTCAATACTTTCCTCTTTTTCCTGTTTCATGGGCAATGCGTCCGACTTACCCGGTTTATTCTTAGGACTTTCAGCAACCTTCTTTGTCTTCTTTTGAGCCATGGCGGCAAAGATAGCATAGTTTGCTTTTTTCCGGGCTTCAACCGGGTTCCGGCTACCCGGAAAGTGGTATAGCTAAAATTTAGATTATCAGGCCTGAATCATTACATTTGAAAGATTGCCACCAGTCACGAACATGAAAACAGGTACCTGTAAACTTTTAGTAGCCTTCCTGGCTCTTTTGCTATGTAACACCTGCGCCCTTTCACAGGATAGCACAGCGCCCCGTTATCTCGATATCAGCCGTATCGAATATGCCACGAGCCTGGCTAAATATGCTTACAGCAGCTTTATAAAAAGTAGCGACGATCTGCAGAATGTTCTCCCCGGCCTTGTATTCAAAAAAGGAATGATCCATACCGGGCTTGTACCTGCAAAAGATGTGGCGAAAAAAGCAGTACTCCGGTTTTCAGTATGCAACAGTGCCGACACGGCCATTAGTGCCTGGTTTTTTCCCGGGTTCTTTTATACAGATGTATCACTATTTAAACAGGAAGGTCAGTCTCTGATACCTTTACCACTTATCCCCGCACCCATTAAAGACAACCTCGGTTACCGGAAAATTACAGTAGCCCCCGGAGATTCCATGTCCATCATTGCAGTACTTGAGTTGACCCGCACTCATATCAGCACCATGAAACCAAGGCTGGTACATATTAACCGTGTCGAATCGTTCATCAAAGACATACAGGAAGATCACCGGATGTATAATATGGTTACTTATGTCTTCAGTGGCCTGTTGCTGATGATGATCCTGTTCTCAATGGCGAATTATGTACAAGGTGCCAATAAAGAGTTTCTCTATTATGCCGCTTATGCATTCTTTGTCGGTGGTATGCTATTCACCAAGGCATTTTATGACATGCGGCCCAATACGATTGGTTATTTCTTTGAAGGTTATCTTGATTACGTCATGCAGAGCCTTGGCATTATGTTCTATATGTTCTTCATGCAGCGGTTCCTGGTGACCAAAAAGAACCATCCCTTCCTGTATAAACTCTATAATGTCGGGATCATCATGATCGTCGTGTCGATCCTTGTCTTCAGTTATTTTCATTTTTTCACCGACAATTTCGTAGCAGAATACAATGTGGAAAATATCACCAAGATGGCCTTGCTGGTCATGACGGTCATCTTTCTTGTCTACAGCCTGCGCCGGTGGAAGGACAAATTACTCCGCTATTTATTCTGGGGTAATTTACTCTTGCTTATTTTTTCTTTTATTTCATTGCTGTTGTACCTGGTTACCAAAGTCATTAAATTACCCGGCATCTGGGATTCTGCTCTTTTCTATTACGAGATCGGGTTATTCCTGGAACTGGTATTCTTCTTCTCCGGCCTGAATCATAAGAACCGTACGAATATCATTGCGCAAACAAAAGAAAGAGAACGGCTGCGGACAGAGAACCAGATGAAAGAATATGAAAAAGAGCTGGCCGTGTACAAAGCCCAGCAGGAAGAACGCCAACGTATCTCTGCCGATATGCACGATGAACTGGGTGCCGGTATGACCGCCATCCGGCTGATGAGCGAAATTGCCCGGAATAAAATGAAAGAATCCACGCCGGTAGAAATTGAAAAGATATCCCATTCAGCCGATGAAGTGCTGAACAAAATGAATGCGATCATCTGGAGTATGAACAGCGGGAATGATACACTGGATAACCTGATTTCTTATATCCGCTCTTATGCACTGGAATATTTTGAAAGCACCCCTATAGATTGCAAAGTGCATACACCCGAAACGATCGAGGCAAAAGAGATCACGGGTGATAAACGCAGAAATATCTTTCTCTGTGTAAAAGAAACCCTGAACAATGCCCTCAAACATTCCAAAGCCGGGATGATCAAAATAGATATTGAGATCAGGGAGAACCTAGTGATCCGGATTTCCGACGATGGTGTGGGTATTGATATCCAGAAACTCCGCCAGTTTGGAAATGGTCTCAAGAATATCAAACGAAGAATGGAAAGTATCGGGGGCACTTATACTATTGAAAATAAGAACGGGACCGTCACTACGCTGACATTGCCGCTCTGATCATTTCCGTTTCATGATGGCAGTAAAGAGTAACAGCCAACCCACAATAAAGAAAATACCTCCAACAGGTGTTACCGGGCCCACAAATTTTACAGCCGTACTGGCCTGTATCTTCAGATAAGTAAGCAGGTATAAAGAGCCGGAGAAAAGAACGATCCCTGTTATAAAACAAGCCCCTGCCCAATTCATCAGCCTGCCATGAAACCGCTCCGCTAAAATTCCTACTAGCAATAAGGCCAGGGCATGATACATCTGGTATTGAGCTGCGGTCTGGTATCCCTTCAGAATGGTTTCATCATCCGTCAGTCTTTGTAACCCATGTGCGCCGAAAGCACCTAGCGCAACAGCGAGAGCCCCCAGCATGGCGCCGCTCAGTAGAAAATTCTTATGCATGAAATATTTTTTCAATCAAAAAATCTAATCGTACGGGGTCTTCATCGATCACCACATCAGCCTGTTCATAATAGATCTTGCGGTCTGCATATTTTTTCCCGATAAACCCTCTCAGCTGCTCATCTGTAAGGTCTTTGATCAGCGGACGTTTTTCCTTCTCTCCCATCAACCGGTAGAAAAGCGTATCGATAGCAGTATTGATCCAGACCGTGGTGCCGGATTGATTCATGTATTCAATGTTATTGAAATAGCAGGGAGTGCCACCGCCACAGGCCATCACAAAACTATCATGGCTTTCGACAATGATATGCATCACATCTTTCTCCAGTAACCGGAAATGCTCTTCACCGCTTTCTGCAAAAATTTCAGCTATTGATTTGCCTTCATGGTTCACCACCTGTTCATCCAGGTCAAAAAAAGGGATGTTGAGTTTTTGACTCAGCAACCTGCCCCAGTGTGTTTTCCCGGAACCCATAAAACCGATGAGGAATATTTTCATTACCCGTTTGTATGTTGATAGTTAACCTATCAACCTATTAACTATCCATCTATTTAAATGCATTGAATCCAGTTACATCCATACCCGTGATCAGCAAATGAATATCATGTGTTCCTTCATAAGTGATCACACTTTCCAGGTTCATCATGTGGCGCATTACCGGGTATTCGCCGGTGATGCCCATTCCACCCAGCATCTGCCGGGCATCTCTTGCAATATTCGTAGCGATCTCACAGGCATTTCTTTTGGCCATACTCACTTGTTGCGGTGTCACTTTGCCTTCATTCATTAATACACCCAGTCTCCAGTTCAGTAAT
>JAEUVP010000490.1 GCA_016786805.1 Chitinophagaceae bacterium
CATTATCGTAGAATATATAGATGATGCATATGTATTTGATGAAAAAGTACAGAGGAAGGAGGTGTTTGAGAAGCAGAGAACCCGTTGGCTGGGTACGCAGGTGGAGCAGGCAGGCCGTTTTTTCAGGAAGGATATGCTCTCCCTTTTTTGGAGAAAAACATATATCAATAAGTGTTTTCAGAATTTTTTGCTGCCTCGTTTATTATTTGTGTTGCTGTTCTTTTTTATACTGATCACCTGCGCAGTTGATATAATTACGGGATATGGCCTGTTAATGCCCTCGTGGCACTGGTGGGTAGCCTTATTTTTGATATACGTGGTAACAATGCTGCTTGCTGTTCCTTCTTCGTTTTATAACAGGAAAACCGGTAAAGCTATTTTGCAGGTACCTGTACTGATTGTATCTATGATAAAAGCTCTGTTAAAAATTGGTCAGAATAAGAAAGGCTTTCTGCATACGCCTAAAGAATTTTCAAAGTGATGCAGGCCTATTTGTATCATCAGGAAAGACGGTCCTTTTTAATTGTTTATAAAACCTCCGGAACTTCTTTTTTAGGTTTGCCCTTGCCTGTAAAGAATTTATCCTTTAGCTTAATAAAATGTACTTCGTACAGGTTATAGCTGAGTTGGGAGAAAAGATAGACAGCTACGGTATACGGAATAAACATCAGTAATTTAGTGGTAAGTGTTTCGGGTTTGTAAATGTTATTGAAAACATATACCAGGATCAGCCAGTGGAAAAGATACATGCCATATGAAACCTTTCCTATCTGAACCAGCCACTTGCTTTCCAGTATTTTCCTGAAGAATGCAGCTATTTTCCACCTTGTGTCAGGGCTTATCAGTAACAGTATAACTGATGCTCCAAATAGATTTATGCAGGAGTACAACCACACATGCTGGTAATTCCCGATCAGCCAGTGATTATACCCAAGGTCAAGCCAGTAGCTGGACCCGGTTTGTGTGAAAACGAAATTAATAATACCAGCTCCCATTACAATAGCTAAGGTAACCAGGAAGAAATTGCGGGAATTCTTTATCCGGTTCTGTAAGGAAAATACAGGTATGATCCCTCCCATAAAAAAAGCGTCCAGGTGACTTAGCGTATGAAAGTTTACAGCATTAGCCACCACATCCTCGGTCAGCCCTTTGTTTTTATAATACTCTCCCAGGAGAAAACGGAATACAGGAGAAAGCAGGATAACAGCTATAAGCAGAAACTTGATAAGTTTAGGGGGACACAAAAAAATAATCAGCGGAAACAATAAATAAAATTGCTCTTCAATGGATAAGGACCAAAGATGAGTAAAGAGGGGGTTCCCTTCCCATCCTGGTAATAGCCGGGTGAAGTTTACCGTGTAAGAAACAAGGTAGGGGAAATACATTTCAAAGTAGGAAGGAAAATTAAACAGCAAGTAAGAAATGCCAATGGCTATAACGTATCCAAAATATAAAGGGAATATCCGTAATGACCGCCTGACCCAGAATTTTTTTAGTTTGAATGAAAGAGAGCCTTCCCTGGTTTTTTCATTCCATAAAATACCTGTGATCAAAAATCCGGATAGTACAAAAAACAATTGCACACCTGTCCAGCCGAAATGCGTAATTTCCGCATGGTACGTCATCACCAGTATTATTGCTATGGCCCGGACACCGTCCAGGCTTTTTATATATCCGTTGCCTGCCATAATTTTATTTGACACTACTTATTTCGAGGGAGTAGTTGGAAGAGCCGGTTTTATGATTTGGTCTAATGGCACGCCAATAATTTTTTCCATCTCCAGTTGTAATTGCTGTTGTTGATTCTTCAACATTAAATACTTGGAAATTTCCTCGTTATTGGTTTTTAATGCTGTCAGGTAAACATCGACAGTAATGGAGCCCTTTTTAAAATTCTCCTCAGTAGAAGATACTTGTGCTGAAATATCATTGATAAGTTCACCCTGTAACCTGATGAGTTGGTTGTATAATTTATACTGGCTATACTTGGATAAAATATCTGCTTTAATTGTCCGGGCCAGTTGTTCCTGGTTGTCTTTACTGTTGGCAATAGCAGCCTTTGCCATTTTAACCGAATTGCCCTGTGAGAAAATAACACCCAGCGGGATCGTAACACCAAAGAAATATTTTGGATATACAATAGCTGTATTAGGGTTTTGCTTCGCAAAAGTCTGGTCATTATAATTGGAGGAAATGCTCAGCAGGTTCATCCAGGACCCCTTTGCTTTCTTCAATTCCAGTTCATTGATCTTATTCTGATGATTAGATGCGGAATAAAGCGGGCTTTTTAAAGCCAGGTAAACCAACGTGTCCTGGATCGCCAGTTCCACAGAATCGGCAACTGCATCATTAGATGATATTGCGGGAGAGGTATTCGTCTGTGGCTTGATTGTTTGTGCCAGTATGCCGGATGTACTGGTTGCAAAAAGGAAAAGTAAAATAATTGTACGGTTCATATAAATTATATTGCGTTAACGTTTTCCAGGTCTACTTTATTTAAAACCGATCCGCAGAACTTGCCATTTATTTCTTTGAAGAACTGGATAGATTCTTTGTCAATTTGTTTGATAATATGGGTGGCAGAGAAAATTGCGATAACACTGTCTACATAATGAAGTAATTCTTTGCTGTCAGTAAAATCATTCAGCGGCGGACCTTCAAGGAATATATAATCAAATTCTGGAGCCAGCAGATGAAGCTTGTCAAGTATATTTTCTTTAGGTAGTATCTCAGAGGGGGTATAATCACCTCCTTCTGAACCGATCACATAGATATTACCCCCATCTACTTCTTTGGCTACTGATTTTATATAATTTGAAAAAGACTGGCTGCTGCCTTCTGCAGCAATTTTTTCCAGTATAGGTGTGGCGTCCATCTGTACTGTCAGGTCATTATTGCAAAAATTTGTATCAATGATCAGCACTTTTTTGTTGCTTAAGCTGAAACTATAAGAGAGTGCCTGGATGAGAGTGGTTTTACCCATCCCTTTTTTTGTACTGGTAAATAGAAATATTTTATGCCCGCTTTTTTCCACTTCATACCTGAGTTTGCGGATTGATTCCCTGAATACATTACTTCGTTTTTTCTCCGCTTTGGATGTTTCAAGATTCTTGCCGGCAACTATATCTTTGAGGTCTTTCTTTTTTAAGTTCATGAAATTGACCATACTGATCAGTTTCAGGTCTACTGTTTTGGAGAATATAGTTGGTGTTTTTATAGAAGAGTCGAGATAAGTTAAGATTGTAATGAAAAGAATAGTACTCATCATTGCCACGATGCCGGCAATTGCAATGATCATTTTTCTTTTCGATGGCTCTGGCTCAATTGCAGGTTGTGCTATTTGTAATTGACGAAAATTATTGGCTGAGGCTGAACTTTGCTCGTAGGCACTGTTATATTTTGATTTTGCATCCAGGTATTCACGTTCTGCTAATTTTACTTCATCCATCAGTGATTCGACATTAGCTCCCCTGGCAGTAATAGCATTGGCATTGGCTTTCACCGAGCTGATCCTGTTTTCAAGTTCCCGGATCTTTACATTACTGGCATCAATATCCAGTTCAAGGTCATTTTTTTGGTTAAGTAGCTCCGTTTTTGTTTCAGTCCCTCTCTCAGGTGTATTAGTAACAATCTTGGAGCTTGCAACTTTATTATTATATTCTGTTTTAAGCTGGTTATACCGGGCCAGGTCCGCAGCATTATTTGTTTTCAGGTATTCCGCATAAGCGTCATTCATAGCCTTGCGGGCTATGATGAGTTCTTCATTATTGTTGCTGTTAGGAGTGGTGTTTGTACCAGTGCCAATAGCAGCAAGCCGCTGATTGATCTTCCGCAGTGAGTAAAAGTTGTCGGTTTGCTTACTTTTTTCAGCAGCTAATGTTTTTTCAAGGTCAGCCATCAGTTCATATTTACTGGAGCTCTCCGTGCTTACATCGCCGCCGCCTTCTCCTCTCAGCATCTGGTTCTTAAGGTCGTATTCCTGTTTCTTCTTCAGCATCATGCTTTCCAGCGTATCAATAGATTGTTGTGATTTGGAATCACGAATACCTTTATAATAGCGGATGAATTGCTGGAAAACATTATTAACCACGAAAGCCGAAAGATCAGGGTTTTCAGATACACAATCTACATGTATATAGTCAGTTCGTTGCTGCCAGTTGATACTCAGCCGTTGCATGATGTTTGAATAACCATAACCGTAAAGTTTCAACAACTCCAGCAATTTTTTTTCTTCAGGCTTAAAAGAGGTAAGCACACTCATGGTGGCCAGCTTCTCTTCAAATATTTTTATGGCAGAATCTATTTTGATCTGTTTATACCAATCTGTCTCCAGTTGTTTTTCGGTGAGCCTGCGGAAGGCGGTTTTGGGATTTTTCAGATCGTGGAGGATCAACTCATAGGATAAAAGGCTGATCACAGTAGGAGAGGTCCAGGTGCTGATGGCATTGTTGAACTTTAACTCAGCGTCAAAGTAGTTGTAGCGTTCGTCGCTCAACCTTATTTCGTCGGGAACCCCAAACCCGGTTGATACCACAGTGGAAGAACGGAAATTCCGGGGTTCATTCCGTGTAAAAAAATAGGCCATTCCAGCTGCAATAATAGCTGCCGCCAGAATTATCCATTTACGTTTAAATAACACCCGAAACAGGTAGACAAGATCCATTAGATAAGATTACTTTATTAGAGCAAATTTAGTTTTTAAAGCCCATACTTTTCAAAAAAGAGCACATAAAAGCCCCTGAATTAATCATTTAGGTTTTCTTTGCTGACTTTGAATTTTAAAAGGGAATTATTTGTACTAAGCAGAAGGCCAGTGAATGGAAGGACAAGATAGAATATTGTTGATGGAAAATGAAACTGAGGGGTAATATAAAAAGAAAATAATAAGGGTGTAACCTGTGTTCGATTAAATATTTGATTATCAGAGCCTAATATGACTGCCCCGACCTCGTAAAAGATAAATATCAAAATTTAATCCCCTTTTGCCCAACTCATTTTATAATCACAGGTTGCTTATACTCACCTTGTTAATCAATACGTTTTTCTATCTTTAACAACCTTTCTATCCGTTCTTTCTGAAAAATGAGTAAACCAAATGAACAGACGTAAAGCGATTTCACGGATTTTAATAGCAGGAGCCGGAATAACCCTCGCATCGGGGGGATATAAGTGGTATGAAGTCAATAAAACGCCGGATATCAATTTCCTCACTGCAAACAGTGACCTGGTAGCTTCTTTAGCTGAAACAATCATCCCCTCGACTGATACTCCTGGAGCAAAGGAGGCAGAAGTACATTCTTTCATTATAAAAATGGTTAAGGATTGTACAGATAGGAGATCGCAAAATAATTTCATAACTGGACTAAAAGATATACAAGCACATTGTGTGATAAAGTATGGAAAACCATATCAGTCCTGTTCGCCTCAGCAACAAGAAACAGCATTGAAATATTTTGAAAAGAAAGGTAAGCCTTATGCGGGTATAGTAGGAAAAGCACAAGCAAGGTACCTGGGCAAGTCATTTTTTACAATATTAAAGGAATATACAGTGGAAGGATTTTGCACCTCCCGGGAAGGAGCCACCAAGGCACTTGTTTATGATTATGTTCCCGGAAACTATCATGGCTGTATTCCGCTCAAACCTGGCCAGAAAGCCTGGGCTACAAACTGAATTTTATGGGTGATCCGATTAAAACGAACCATCAGGAAAAAGAACTGTACAACTATGATGCGATTGTGGTGGGGTCGGGTATTACCGGTGGCTTAGCAGCCAAAGAACTTTGCGAAAAGGGATTGAAAACCCTTGTGCTGGAACGGGGGCAAAATGTTGAGCATATCACCGGGTATAAAACTGCGAACATGCTTCCATGGGAGTTTGATCATCGCTTACGGTTAACGAATACCCAGCTGACAGAGAACCCCGTACAGAGTATGGCTGGTGACCCCGGAACCCTTCCGTTTTTTGCAAGTGATAGAGAACATCCCTACATACAGGAAAAACCCTTTAACTGGGGCAGGGGCTACCAGGTGGGTGGTAAATCATTAACCTGGGGCCGTCAATGTTTCCGGTACAGTGACCTTGATTTTGAGGCCAACCTGAAAGAAGGGATTGGCGTTGACTGGCCCGTCCGGTATAAAGACATTGCTCCCTGGTATGATTATGTAGAAAATTATATTGGTATCAGTGGTAAAACTGAAGGGCTGGCACATTTACCGGATGGGAATTTTTTACCACCGATGGAAATGAATTGTATTGAAGATCATTTTTCATCAAAGATTCGTTCCAATTATAAAGACAGGATCGTTACCATTGGCAGGGTAGCTAATTTAACCCGTGGCTGGAATGGCCGGGGGCCTTGTCAGTACCGCAACCTTTGCAGCCGGGGTTGTCCATTTGGAGGTTATTATAGCAGTAATGCAGCTAGTTTACCTGCTGCTGCTGTAACAGGTAATATGACACTGAAACCTGATTCAATAGTTATAGAAGTTTTGTATGATGCCAAAAAGAACAGGGCATCAGGTGTCAGGGTAATGGATGCTATTACTAAAAAGATAACCGAGTATTCTGCAAAGATCATTTTCCTGAATGCTTCCGCTATTGCTACAGCTGCTATATTATTGAATTCAAAATCCGGAAGCTTTCCTGCCGGGTTAGGTAATTCAAGCGGGCAACTGGGCCATAATTTAATGGATCATTTTACAGGAACAGGGGCGGAGGCACAATTTGACGGGTTTAAGGATAAATATCATTCCGGCAGAAGACCGGTAGGTATCTATGTTCCGAGGTTTCGCAATACTTCAAAAGAAACAATGCAAAAAGAGTTTACCCGTGGTTATGGTTTACAAGGCATGGGAGGCCGGGCTAACTGGCAAGAGCAAGGTAAGCTGGTGAGCGGTTTTGGTAAAGATTTTAAAGAACAGTTATTACAGCCGGGCCCCTGGAGTATCTGGCTGGGAGGCTGGGGAGAGACATTGCCTTATTTTGGAAATAAAATTACACTGGATGGTCAGCAAAAAGACCAGTGGGGCTTACCTCTTGTAAAGATCGATTACGAATATCACGATAATGAAAAAGCCATGCAAAAAGACATGCTTGCCAGTATTGAAGAGATGCTGTCAACGGCGGGATTTAAGAATATTAAATCATATAGTCATTTTCAGCCAGGTGGTTCTGCTTTTCACGAAATGGGTACGGCCCGCATGGGAAAAGACCCCAAGACCTCTGTGCTGAACCAGTTCAACCAGATGCATGATGTAAAAAATGTGTTTGTGACTGATGGAAGTTTTATGACGTCTTCAGGAACCGCTAATCCTTCACTTACCTATATGGCTTTTACGGCAAGAGCTTGTGATTATGCAGTAAATGAATTAAAACAAGGTAAACTGTAATGTTATATTCCTTGTTCTGGTCCTTTATTCTTCTGTTTGCGGGAAAATAAGCCTTTTACCTGCTGATAGAATAACCGGTACGTACTAATGATGTGCTTTAAAACACTTGATAAATCAAGGTCGATAATTTTGCGCATCAGGAAATACCAGGTGATAAAACTGATCAATGTGGTGATCAGTGTTCCGATAGCAGCACCATAAAAACCAAATTCTTTCAGGCATATATAATTCAGCAAAAGAAGTATACTGAGCGAAATGGTATTCATGATGAAAGTGATCCTTGGCTTGCCAATTGAATTCAGTAAGTTGGCTGCCTGGTTTTGTGCTGGCCTGAGAATACCTGTTACCATATAGATCTGTAAAATCCCTGCGGCAGGCGTATAGGCTGCACCTGCAATGATCGTGGTTATAAACTTCGGAAAGAGAATAATAAAAGCTGCCACGGGGATAGTGATGGCAATCAGGATAGCGATCATTCTTTCAAACAGGTATTTTACTCTGGCCGGACCTTCCTCCACCGAGGCAAGCGATGCTTTGGGAAAAATAATATCTGCTGCTGCATACGAGGGCATATCAACAAGATTATTGATACGGGAGGCCACATTATAATAAGCCACTGAGCCGGGCACATACCGGGCAATCATTACCTGGTCCAGGTTATTGGCAATATTTGCTACAAGTCCCGATCCGAAAATATAACCTCCATATCCAATTATTTTTTTTGACCATGGCCAACTGGTTATGAATTGGTGGGATAAATATTTTTTACTGAAAACGTACAGGACTATGGAGCCCAGTGCTATGCTGAGTGATTGATAGATAGCCAGCAGTGGTAAGGAAAGAGGTTTTTTGAGTATCCAGTACATCAATAACACAAGAAAAAAGAAGATTTGCCGGATGAAATATCCTGCAAAAACACCTTTAAAATCCAGGTGAGACTGTTGAACTGACTCAAGATGGGTAAAAAATATCATGAAGAGCATCCCGGGAATAAACCAGACCAGCATTTGGGCAAGATCAAGCCCTGCATTCAGCCACTGACTAAGCCATTCTGAAAAGAAAATGATTACCAGTATGAACAGGAGGCTGATACAGGTATTAATAAGAAAGGAAGAGGAGGCAATTGCAATCTTTTCCTTTTTGTCAGGGCTGGCACTAACATATTTAACATGTGCATTTTTTAGCAGGTTGCTTTTGGTGGCCTCGAAAACGCCGGTTATAATAAGGAACAAAGCCCAGGTACCCAGCTGTTTTTCAGATATAGTCCGGGTAAGGATCATGAAATTGATGAGGCCAAAAAAAGTCAACGAAAAACGCTGGAAAAAGGAATAAAAGGCGGAGCGGAACCAATATGACGAAAAGCGATTTTTCAAGCGCAGGCAGGTTTGTAATGGTGAATTATAAAGAAAGGTAAAAATAAACTAAGAAAACAATTAATAGCATTTTGTATTCTCCCGATACAAAGTCCCAGCCCTGGCTTTGCTAACAACTGTTTCGGGCTGCTAACTTAAAAAACTGACATTTCATTGCCGGGAAAATCAAAAATTTCATGTTTTAGGCTCTGTTGCCATGTTTTCCCGGGTAAGGCTGAAAGATATTGGCCAAAATATTTCAAGGTCGTGGATTTCTTTCTATTTTAGCATCCGTTCTCTATACAGGGAACGGTAAACTTAAATTCTATTGAAAGTAATGAGTCAGACAACTACTATTGAAGAGAAACATGTTTCGCTGGATTATGAATCATGGTATCACGAAACCCGGCATAGTAATCATTTTAATGAAGCCTATTATAATGCCCGGGCTAAAATTGCTTTGGATAAATTTTTCTTCAGCGTGGACAAGAACAGCCGGATTCTTGATTATGGCTGCGGACTTGGGCAAAATATATATTACCTGCCTAACGCAAAGGGGTACGATATTTCAACTTTTGGAATAGAGTTCTGTAAGAAAAAGGGAATAGATGCCACCACAAACCTTGATGAGATACCTAACGACGCTTTCGATGTGGTTTTTTCAGCGCATGTGCTGGAGCATCACCCGCACCCCAAAGCGATGCTGGAGAGTATCAACAGCAAATTGAAGAAAGATCATACGCTGGTACTTGTTATCCCGCATGAACGTCATGGCAAGGGGAAATTTGAGTATGACCTGAACCAGCACCTGCATACCTGGAATTTTCAGGCAATCAATAATTTGCTGATCACCACCGGGTTTAAAATTCAGGAGAACCGGTACATCAGGGGGGCGGGATATTTTAAATTATTGCCTCTAGCAAAGATCAACTTTGGCTTATATAGGTTTGCAACTAATCTTGTTTCAAGGTTATTTGGTATTAAGGAGATAATGGTTATTGCCAAAAAAGCATAACGTAGTTAATATATTTTGAAAGCAGGCTATTAGGTTAATAAATAGCCTGCTTTTTTTTATTCGATCTTTTATTGATCCACTCTGAGAGTACCCCTGCTGCCAAAATAAGAAATAAGGGTTCTGCTTCATACCTGAAACGCATATTCTCGTAGTGTTCAAATAAGGAACTGATACAAAAGATATATCCGATAACATAGATAATGAAAAGATGCAGAAGGGTGATTCGTTTTTTCTGTATCCAGTTCCGAAAAATGACAAAGAATACAAGTAAATAAATAATAAATTTCGGAAGTGCTGAGAGCGTTAGGGCGATCCTTCTTTCCTGCTTTCCTTCGGCCAGATGGGAAAGATTGAATGAATAAAGCAGGTCATAATATTTCATTTTCCTGGCCTGAGCTTCATTTACCGGATACCTGGTTGCAGGAGCAAAGAAAATGATCGCTGATTGCACTACATTTTTCAAGTAGGCTCCGGGGTGATCCCTTACCTGTTGTTTACTGGCTTGCATATACTGCCTCGAAATTGCTATATACCCGGCATGTTTTTCATTGATGAAGGAGTCATTCTTCATTTCTTGTAACAGGTCACGGTCATTGAGACCTTTGAAGGCTGCTGCCGGTTCGGGTGGAAGGAAATTAGTATAAGCTGAGATTTTCGAGAATGGTTCTATCGATGCAATCTGCCCTGAGTCCGTTATTACTGCATCATGAAATACATTGCGGGCAATATTCATGCCTCCCCAGGTAGATGTTGTAAAGCTTCCAAAGATCACACTGTTCTTTATATACCATCCGCTCACTATGGTGATGAAAACAAGGCCCATTAGCAGCACCTTCCTTGCATACTCCTTCTTTCTGGAGCGGTTAAGAATAAATAGCCATGGCAAAATCAGCCAGGCAAGATGATACATACTCCTTGTTAGGCAGATAAGAGCCAGGGGAAGAAAAAAGCCCAACAGTTTTCCTGGTTTGCCAGATCCCTGGTACTGTAAAAGATAATTACAGCTTAGTAGTAACAGTAGTGTGATGAGCGAAGTATAGAAAAGTTCGTTTTCAAACAGCATAGTAGCTGGGCTCAAAAGATAGATCAATGAGAAGAGTAAAGGGATGGTTCTATGGTTAGCATTTTCTTTCAGGAGCCTTAATAGTAGAAATGTATTGAGAAGGGTAATGATTTTAAAGAGTAATGAAAAGGCAAGGGGGGCGAAGGAGCCGGATATTTTCAGGATGACCCCCAGGAGCAGGTTAAAAAGCGGTGGTTGGGTATGATCATACCATACACCTTTCAGAAGATCATGACGGAGTGTATCAACAGAAAGGTACTGCCAGTTACGGTAAAGTGCCTGGTAGTCCATTTCAATACCAATTATCCTGATGATAATTCGTGAAATAACGAAAAGTAGTATTATTACCCCCGCTTCTCTGCCGGTAATTCCTGTATGTTTTTCAAATGGGCCCTTCATCAAATTGGCTTGTTTAAGACTATACATTAAAAAAAGACCTAACTCAGTAGGAGATAGGTCTTTTTTAGTAATTGAAATCGGTTTATAGCTTCACAAACTGTACCGTTTGCACAATATCACCTACTGTTAGCCTGATCAGGTAATTACCCGGTTGGACACTTCTCATATCTACGGGTACTACTGTTGATCCCGCAGTTATAGTCTGCTGTTTTGTACTCAGTTTGGCACCATTGGCTGACCAAAGTTCAACAAGGGCCATGCCGGGTTTAGCTGCTTTAATAACCACATCTGCACTTGAATTCATAACCGGGTTATTCAGTATATAGGTGATGAAGTCAGGCGTTTTAATAGTAACACTAACTATTTTGCTGTATGTATTCTTTCCATCAAAATCAAACTGGCGAATTCTGTAGAAATGCACTCCGCTTAATACCCCACGATGAAGGAATTCATAAGTTACATCATTCGTTATGTTTGAAACTGTCCCAATTCTTTCAAAAGTGGTACCATCCGAAGAATGTTCAATTTCGTAATGACTAGCATTAGCATTGTTCTCTACTTTCCAGTCAAGCCGAACATCATTGTTTAACTGTTTTGCACTGAAATTTTTCCAGGTAACAGGTAATAAAATACCTGCTGTTTGGGTAATAAACGTAAACACTTCATTGTTATTCAGTGTAACGTTAGTGAAACTAGCAATACCTCCAGCATATGGGAATGGTGTGTAAAATCTTACTGTGCCGGTAGTAAAATCACCGTCACCATCTTCATCCACCATTAATCTCAGTTGGATGGATCCTGTGGCAGAAATGGTAAGCCCATTAAAATCCATGGTCATGTCAAAAGTGCCGACATTACCAGTGTGCTGAACTTTCCATTCACGGGCCAGACGTTTTGACCCGGTAGCAGTCACGGGCACATCAAGGCTCACACTTTCAGTAAGGGCAGCGTTATCGTTCCCGATTTGTAAAAAATCAAGATCATCCAGACTTGAGGGGTTGCTGAGTACTATATTTCCCTCTGCATTTTGGCCAGTTCCATTTCCACTGCCAGTTTCAATACTGTTAGATTGGTTTACTAACAGGCCAGAACCGCTTGCTCCATTGTCTCTTGATAAGCCAAAAACGGCATTATTGTAGGTACTGTTGGCCGCGGCATTCCAAACTGTAACTCCTGCAGATGAAAGGAGATTCGTTTTTATTGTTATGCCATATTTCATAGCCAGGTAGGAGAAAATCCTGTTTCTTTCTGCGCCGTTTATAGAGCGATCATAAACAATGATCTCTGCAATATCCCCATTCAAGGGGCCTGAACCATCGTGGCTGGCGCCTATGCGATGCACCGTTGTGCTTATTGCCCTTAATGCAGCACCATTAGGTGTTCCACCGGGGTCAGTATTCAAAGTGGTAATGCCGCTGCTGATATTACGGTCATCTACTATTTCAAGATCACCTGTTGCCTGGTTAAGTAAATTTAACTGACTGATATTCCAGGTACTAACACTATAGCCTCTTTGAATGGTGTGGCTAAAAGGTGCTGTTGCAGTTTCGTCACCATAAACACCCGGCCCCGGTGCAGATCCATCCCAGGTAGAAAAGGCACAGGCATCATTCGCAAAACCAAGTATTGAACGTTGTGACCATACACGCTGGAAAGCACTGTTAGTGTTGGATTGCCACACTACCAGTACAGTATAGGAATCATCACCCGCTGCAATTGGAGCATTAGCTCCTGTGGGGCCATCCATAAAGCGGACGCCACCACCAAATTGTACAGATGGCTTGAAATTAATGACTGAGGATACTAGGGAAGGCCTGTCCGCACCCGTTGCTGTAAAGGATTTGGTACCATCATTTACATAAGTCCAGGTATCCAGAAGGCTTCCGGTTGTGGCTGTTCCTGCATCTGATTTAACCCATAATGTAAGATTAGGGCTAACTCCTCCGGGTGTTTGAGCAGCAATCGTTACCGCCAGCGTTAGTGATACTAACGACAGTGCGTAAAATTTAATTTTCATAGACGCAAGTCTTAAGATTTTGATTAGAATTAAGTTTAAGCGATTTTCCCAGGAGAGTGGAGTCGAAAATAAAGGTAAAGTAATTTAACATATTTAAACAATATTCATTACCTGTTTCTGATCAAGATAATCTTTGAATTCTGGCATTATTTTTCCTTATCTGCGGGCGACATTTCATTATTTCTGTGTGAATAACTCTGTGAATAACAATTTAGTAAATACTCACAGAAAAAAATAGGAAAACTACTTATTACAGTATTTTAGAGCATCAAAAAATTATAATGTTGACAGTTAATAATTAATTTTAGTATGAGTAAAGTATTTGCTTTTCTCTTGATCCAATATCCAATAATCCAATAATCCCAGAACTATGAAAACCAGGTTAAGGTTTACCTCTCTAATCTTTTTGTATCTGATCGGCAGTTTTCTTCCAGGCGACAATCTTCGGGCTCAAACAGAAACTCACGATTTTATTACTTACGACACACTTTTCAATGTAGGGTATGCTGGTTTACAGTATAGATTTAGAATTTCACGCCCTGCAAATATGTTTACACCAGGTCACCCGGATACAGCAAGCCGTCCGGCGATAATTACAATGCCGGGATTAGGAGAAGCAGGAACGAATTACACCAATCTCCAGAAATACGGCCCTCATTATTGGATGAACAATGGATGGGATGGAAGTGTTCAATTGGGGAATGGTACTCATTATCCTATCATAATTACTGTCATTCCCAGTGCTGCTTACCCACGTGGACCAGAACTCACCTTGATGATGAATCATCTTTTGAATACGTATCATATCAAAAGAAATTCGGTGCATGTTGCTGGTTTAAGTATGGGCGGATTTTCCTGGACATTAATGTTATGTCACCAGGCTACTGCCGGTGCAGAAACCGGGATGAAACTTATTACAAGTGTAGTGGCATTGCAGGGTATAAGCAGCGAAACCTTTCCTCCATATGATCAATGGTCTTTAGGAGATGCTTCCTGGGGCCATTGGGCCAAAAAGTATGGTGGTAAATTTTTCGGATTGGAAGGAACGACTGATGTCAGAAATGTATGGAGAGTCAGTGAGAATATGAATGACAGCATGCCGGGAAGTGCCTATTTTGCATATGAGAATATTGGTGGCGGTGCTCATTGCTGCTGGAATACCATGTATGATCCGTCAAGAAATAATTGGAGAAATACTGCTCCAATGGGCCCCAATGTAACTACAAATGCTCATCCTAATACCCCTGGTAATTATTCAGCGGGTTCTAATATATTTCAATGGATGTTAAGGCAAGGGGATACGTCCCTGGTGAACGGGGTTGTTTCAGCAAACCAGGTACCTACAGCAAATGCCGGACCTGACCAGGCGGCAATTTTGCCTCTAAGTTTAACTTTATCCGGAAGTGGTAATGATCCTGATGGCACAATTACTTCCTATCAATGGACTAAAATTGCCGGGCCTTTATCTGCCGGTAATATTCTATCGCCAAACCAGCCCGTTTCACTTATTAATACCCTTTTACAAGGAGTTTATCAATTTGAATTAAGGGTAACTGATGACCAGGGCGCAGTGGGAAAAGATACTGTTACCATAACTATTAATGGAATACTTACTAACCAGGCACCTACAGCGAATGCCGGGGTTGATCAAACGATTACCTTACCCCTGAGCAGCGTAACGTTGACAGGAAGTGGTACTGACCCAGACGGAACGATATCATCATACCAATGGACAAAGATTGCCGGCCCAACCAGTTTTAGTATAGTAAACCCTACGCAAGCACAGACCGTAATTAATAGTTTAGTGCAGGGAGTCTACCAGTTTGAATTAAGGGTAACAGATAATGGAGGTGCTATTGACAGGGATACAATATCTGTTAGTGTAAATATTGCTGCATCTACGTCCTTAGTAATAAAAAATATCGGTTTAACTGAATACAGGGTCGCTTATATAGCCAGTGATAGTAATGCGTATTCATACATTAATAACGCTATTACCAAATATAACATGGGAGCGAGGAAAGCTGTAAGTGTTACCGCAGCAGGGTATGCTCAGTTGCAAATACTGGACGATCAGGGGTATATCTGGACAACACAAACCGGGGGTGCTACTGCTCCTATCCGTATTGATACAGATACGACAGGGGCGCCTTTCAACAATAATATTGCTGTTTTCGGATATTATTTTACAAATGTTTCTATTCGTTCTGACAGCTCACTTTGGTACTGGGGGCAGGATAATTATAACCTATATGCAGGTACTAATTATCTCACCAGGCCCATACAGCTTTCACCGGCGGGTATGAAAGTGAAAAAAGTAGCAATGGGCGGAACCAATTTGGTGGTGTTATTAACAAATGGACAGGTTTGGCAGTGGACTAAAAACGGAACGCTGACGCCTGTTCAAAAAACACTTCCTGTTCCCCGCCCGGCGATAGATATTTTTGCCGGCCAGTATGATGTTAATGGTTGTATCATCCCTGATGCAACCGGCAGCCAGTCCATGGGATATCCATACGTTTGGGGAACACACTTCAGTTATTGGGGTGGCAACACAGCGTATACTCAACCCACATCTGTAAGAACTTTATGGAATATCACTGCTCCGATCAAAGAGATCGCAGCAAACCCTAATACCATTCATTATATTGACAGTTTGGGAAGATTATTTTCAATTGGAGATAACCCCAATGGTGAAATAGGTAACGGTTACGAGTTAGTGAATAAATATACCTACCCGACACCTTACGCATGGAGCTGGAACCCTAACGAATCGCTTACAGGTTCACCTGCAATCCAGATCGGGAATGGCATCACCTGGAATAAGCTTTATAAGAATAACACGATCTCGTATTATGTATATGCAACTGATGTTAACGATTCGGTATATTTCTGGGGCAGAGATAAAGCGTTAGTGTCTGGTCGTGGTTATATAAACTGGGACGAAGCAGCGTATCCAAATGCGATGGATGTATTACAGCCATTGCAGGTTCATCCATTACAATCTAAATACCAGGCTTATAATTTTACGCTTGGGGTCATCAATGCAGGTAATGCACAGTCCGTCACTACCTCAACAACAACATTGACAGGAACGGCAACCGCACCTAAACTGCTTTACCGTGGCGTGTTGAATAATGGTATACCTGATCTGAGTTATTCTATTGTTTCTTATCAATGGACTAAATTGAGCGGACCAACGTGTACGATCGTTTCTCCGTCATCAGCAATAACAGCAGTAACAGGGCTTTCAAATGGCACCTACTCGTTCCGGCTTGTTACAACTGATAATAATACCGGTACGATGGCCGATACAGTTATTGTAACTGTAAATACTACTGGTAATATCAGCCCTACAGCGAATGCGGGAGTTGACCAAACGATTACCTTACCCACGAGCAGCGTAACCTTAACGGGTAGTGGTACTGACCCTGACGGAACGATATCATCATACCAATGGACAAAGATTGCCGGCCCAACCAGTTTTAGTATAGTAAGCCCTACGCAGGCACAAACCGTAATTAATAGCTTAGTACAGGGAGTCTATCAGTTTGAATTACGAGTAACCGATAATGGCGGCGCTATTGACAGGGATACTATGACAGTAACAGTAAATGCGGCTGTACCTCCACCCCACCAGGGGCCCATAGCGAATGCAGGAGTTGACCAAACGATTACCTTACCCACGAGCAGCGTAACGTTAACAGGAAGTGGCACAGACCCTGACGGAACAATATCCTCGTACCAGTGGACAAAAATTGCTGGC
>JAEUVP010000494.1 GCA_016786805.1 Chitinophagaceae bacterium
GCAAAAACATTATTGCCAACTCTTGTATGTTCAATATTTCTCTCTCCCAGGAAACGACAAAGGATGCCAGCGGTTTGGTCCTCCTCTTTACTAAATGAAGGGGTTGCTATCAGCTCTTTTAGAAGACTGATTGCATTTTCCTGTAATATGGATAACTCTTTACTCATTTATAATGCTTGTTCCTGCTGTGCCTGCAATAAGCTGCTCTAATTGTTCTGCCTTGCCAATAATAACTTTATTGACTCCGCTGTTTAATGCAGCAAAGGCATTATCCAATTTCGGTATCATTCCGGCAAAGATCTTCTGTTTGGATTTCAATTGCTGGTAATACACAGAGTCAATTTGCGGGATGACGGTACTGTCATCTTCAGCATTCAGCAGTACACCACTTTTTTCAAAGGAATAGATCAATTCTACATCGTATAATTTGCTCATACCTTTTGCCAGCTCCTGTGCAATGGTATCTGCATTCGTATTAAGCAATTGACCCTGCTGGTCATGGGTAATAGGAGCGAAGACAACAGCAATATTTTGCTCCAGCAAAGTCTTGATCAGTACCGAATTGATGGCATCCACATCGCCAACAAAACCATAATCCATCACCGGGTGCTGGCGTTTATGGGCCAGTATTGCATCTCCGTCTGCACCGCAAAGCCCGATGGCATTGCAATTATTTGCCTGCAACAATGCCACTATTGTCTTATTGACATAACCTGCATAAACCATGGTAACGATCTTCAGGGTTTCTGCATCAGTGATCCTTCTGCCATCCACCAAGTGCTGTTCAATGCCTAATTTTTCGGCTAACCGGGTGGCCAACTTACCACCGCCATGCACCAATATCTTTTTTGCCGTGATATCAGCAAAGGAGTGCAGGAAAGAAGCCAGTTTTGCTTCATCATCAATAATGTTCCCGCCGATCTTTATGATATATAATTTATCCATTGCTTTTTAATATCTCTGATAATACAGCCTGTGCTGCCCACACCCTGTTAGATGCCTGCTGTGTAACAATACTCATGTCGCCATCCAGCATCTCATCACTGAGTTCCACATTCCTGCGAACAGGCAGGCAATGCATGATCTTAGCATTATTGGTGTGTACCCAGCGTTTATGTTTCAGCATCCATTTGGGATCGTTGGTATAGATCTTACCATAATCATTATAGGTGCTCCAGTTCTTAACATATACAAAGTCAGCTCCTTTCAACGCTTCTTCCTGGTTGTGAGTGATGCTGGCTCCTTTGGTAAATTCTTCACTCAGTTCATAATCTTCAGGGTGAGTGATTACAAAATCAGCTTTGCCCCAGGCATTAACCCATTGTGCAAAGCTATTAGCGACACATTGTGGCAGGGGTTTTACATGCGGCGCCCAGGTCAATACGATCTTTGGCTTCCGCCCAATCCCGGAAGATGAGTTAAGAAGCGTCTCCTGGATTGTAATAATATCTGTTAATGATTGTAGCGGATGCAGTGTAGAGCTTTCAAGGCTGACTACCGGTATACCCGCATATTTAATAATCTGTTTAATGTAAAGTTCACTATAATCATCTTCCCGGTTTTTTAAGGAAGGGAAAGTTCGGATCGCTAAAATATCAAAGTAGTTGCCGAAGATGGGGGCAGCATCTTTTACATGTTCCACCGTACTGCCACTCATGATCGCTTCGTCTTCAAACTCTAAGGCCCAGCCTTCATTACCTACATTAAAAATGATAGCTTCCATACCCAGGTTCTGGGCGGCAATTTGTGTACTGAGCCTTGTCCGCATACTGGGGTTAAGGAACAGGCAGCCAATTCTTTTATTGGTACCAAGAACTTTATCCTTAAACGGATCAGCCTTATATCCCAGAGCGGTTTGTACCAGGGCATCAATGTCGGTCACATCATGAGCCGAAGTGAAATTTCTCAATGTTCAAGTTTTTAATGATCGAATTCCAGCCATTCAGAATAATGAAATAAGCAGGAATATAAATAATATAAAACGGTAAATACCTGATATAGCCATTGATCAGTGTGAAGCCTATAGTTACCGGTTGTTTTGTGTTTGCCTGTAATACAACAAGGAACAGGTCGCAAAACACCGGAATGATAATAAGGCATAATGCAACAGCGGATGCTCCTCTTGCCGTAGGTTTCAGGCTTAGTAAATATTGTTTAAATGTCTGTTCAGGCATCTTGTAAGACAGCTATTTCAGCTTTTATGGCTTCAATAAAATCTTCTGCATCTCTCTTCTTTAACGCCAGGCTTGGCAATAAACGGATCACATGGGGTTTGGCCTCACCGGTAAAGATCTTCTGGTTCCACAGCAAATTTTTCTTCAGGTCTTTTAATTCAGCCGGTACATCAAACCCGATCATCAGTCCACGGCCCCTTACATTTTCCAGTTCAGGTATATTTTCCAATTCGTCCCGTAAATACTTGCCCACCATTACTGCATTACCCATCAATTTTTCTTCTTCAATTATTTCCAGCACGGCCAGTGCAGCAGCACAAGCAAGGTGATTACCTCCGAAAGTAGTACCCAGTTGAAAATGTTTTGGTTTGATATGAGGCGCCACAATGATCCCGGCAACAGGAAACCCATTTCCCATACCTTTTGCCATGGAGTAAATATCTGCATTCACACCGGCAAAATCATGACTAAAGAATTTGCCGCTGCGGCCGTAACCACATTGCACACTGTCGGCAATATAAACAGCGCCATATTCATCACAGAGGGAACGTATCTTTCTCAGGAATGAATCATCCGCCACATTGATGCCTCCCACTCCCTGGATTCCTTCGATGATGACAGCAGAAATTGTTTTTCCCTCTTTCTTAAAACATGCTTCCAGCGCATCCGCATCGTTAAAAGGGAGAAATATCACATTATCAGTTTCATTGACCGGGGCGATGTAATTCTTATTATCGGTTACAGACACCGCCAGCGATGTTCTTCCATGAAAAGATTTGCTGAAAGCGACCACTTTTTTCCTGCCGTTATGAAAAGAAGCAAGTTTCAGGGCATTCTCATTGGCTTCAGCCCCGCTGTTACAAAGGAATAGCTGGTAATCAGTTTTGCCGGAAAGCTTCCCGAGTTTTTCTGCCAGTTGCTGCTGTAACGGGATACGGATGGAATTGGAATAGAAAGCGATCTTTTCCAGTTGCTCTTCAATTCTTTTTACCCAATGCGGATGTGTGTGCCCGATGCTGATCACGGCATGACCGCCATAAAGATCAAGATACTGTTCCCCTTTATCGTCCCACACATAAGAGCCTTTTGCTTTCACGATAGTGATCTCGTTGATCGGGTAGACGTCGAATAAGTTCATTTATTTTATTTTCAATTTTTGTAAGGGCAATTTATAAATAAGAAATGGAGCTATTTCAGTAATCCATTCGTTTTCTTCTTTATCCAGTTTCAGTTGTACTTCGTTCCAGCTTGTCTTGTTGTCAAGGTAGTCCAGTAATAACTGGTCACCCACCAGCAGCTCAATAGCTTTTTTATCATTGAATGCTTCATATCTACCTTCTCTCCATTCAAACCCCGGCGTCCGTTCCTTTACATATTTTATCAGTTGCAGGGAATGTGCCAGCGAATGATATGATTTTTGGGACTGGGGAAGGATATGCAAACCCTGACAAACTTCGTCTTTATATTTATGAAAGACCGGGATGAAGCGAACCGGGCGGATAAAACAGGCTTGGTTATAAGCTGGGTGTTTTGGGTTATTCCAATCGTCAGTAAATACCCAATTCATAATGGGAGCTCCCACCATTTCAAAGGGTAGTGTAGTGCCGCGGCCTTCGCTGATATTTGTTCCTTCCCACAAACACTGACCACAGTAAACCGTGCAGGTGCTGATCGCAGGAATATTCGGGGAGGGAGAAATAAATACAGCTTCTTTTTTCCGGGCGGGGATAATGATGAGTTCCCAGCTTGCTCCCAGTTTAAATTTAAAATAACGGCACAATTCGCCGATAGTTAACCCATGCCGGTGTGGCAACCCTTCAAGGCCAATAAAAGAGGCAAATGAACCAATCATTTTTGTCCCTTCCACTTGTCTTCCTGCGGGGTTGGGTTTATCCACTACAAGTATAGTGATAGTGAGTTTCAGTTCGGTGATCTTTTTTAATAACAGCCAGATGGTACTGGTAAAGGTGAAATACCGGCTGCCTGCATCCTGGATATCGATGACCAGTGTGTCAATAGCTCCTAATTGTTCATCACTGGCGGTGAGAGAATGATCAGCTGAATTATATAAAGAGATCCATTCAACATTTTCCGCCAGTTGTTGGTAAGCGGAAGTGTCATCCATTTTTACCTGGTCCTGTAGTTCTCCGAAAAGACCATGCTCAGGAATAAATACTTTTTTTAGTTTACCCGTTTCCGCCAGCGATTGAAAAGTGTATTTACCGGTAAGCGGGTGCCAGGCAGATTGATTGCACAGTAAACCCGTTGACACACTTTTTTTAAGAAGTTTATGTAACGGGTCTTTTTTCATTATCAGAATCCGGCGGGTTTGAGGTGAAGGCCGGTTGTTTCTTCAAGTCCAAATAAAAGATTCATATTTTGTACCGCCTGGCCGGATGCGCCTTTCAATAAATTGTCAATAGCTGAATGAACGACTAATTTGCTACCGGCCTTTTCTAATTGAATAATGGCTTTATTGGTATTCACCACTTGTTTCAGGAAAATGGGTTCTTTGCTGACATGGGTAAAAGGGTGATCTTTATAGAAATCGCTGAATAGTATAAATAATTCTTCGATACTAAGATCACAATGCAAAGTGGAGCTGACGAAGATACCTCTTGTAAAATCACCTCTCCAGGGCACAAAACTCAGGTCAAAATTGTTGGCAGATTGTAACTGTAATAATGATTCGCCTATTTCACCCAGGTGCTGGTGAGTAAGTGTTTTATAGGCCTGAATATTATTAGCTCTCCAGCTGAAATGAGAAGTTTGTGATAGCGACTGACCGGCTCCGGTGGAGCCTGTGATACCGGTTGTATAAATATCATTTAATAAACCTGCTTTTGCCAACGGTAGTAAGCCCAACTGGATAGTAGTGGCGAAGCAGCCGGGATTCGCAATATTATGTGCCGTTTTGATCTTTTCTTTATTCAGTTCAGGAAGCCCATACACAAAATGGCGGTTACCGGTACTGGCACTGCCACTTAACCTGAAATCATTGGCCAGGTCAATGATTTTTATTTGATCAGCGATCTTATTTTCTGCCAGGAATTTCTTTGATTCTCCGTGCCCAAGGCATAAAAACAATACATCAATATCATCACTCACTTCGCCAGAGAATATAAGGTCAGTGTCACCCAACAGATCCTGGTGAACACTATGAACAGGCTTGCCGGCATTGCTGCGGCTATGAATAAAAGAAACAGCTATATAAGGATGGTGAATCAACAAGCGAATGAGTTCGCCACCAGTATAGCCTGCCCCACCTATTATGCCTGCCTTAATGTTTGCCACTAGCTGATTCTTTTACCTGGTGATAGATCATTGTTTGGTTACCAAATATTTTACTGAAACCTCTTACATCTTCTCCTGTCCAGCCATTATTCATTTCACCATATTTACCAAACTTACTGTTCATCAGGTCATACGGTGATTCAATACCGGTTACCTGGAAACGATAAGGCATAAGCTGAACAAATACATCACCGGTCACATTCCGCTGGCTGCTTTCAAGGTAGGCTTCAATATCTATCATCACCGGATCTAAGATTTGTCCTTCATGTAACCAGTTGCCATAGAATTGTGCCAGCTGATCTTTCCAGGTCAGTTGCCATTTGGTCAGTACATGTTTTTCCAGCGCATGGTGGGCTTTGATGATCACCATCGGTGCAGCGGCTTCAAATCCTACTCTTCCCTTGATACCAATGATGGTATCGCCGACATGAATATCTCGGCCTATACCATAAGGTCCGGCCAGTGTTTGCAAATATTGAATAGCGTCGGAAGGATGATTAAAGCTTTTTCCGTTTACTTTATTTAATTCGCCTTTATGAAAATGGAGCTTTACTTCTTCCGTGCCTGTTTTGGTAACCTGGGTTGGCCAGGCTTCTTCCGGCAGCATGCCTTTGGAAGAAAGCGTTTCTTTACCACCCACACTGGTTCCCCATAATCCTTTATTGATTGAATACATGGCTTTGGAGAAATTCATATCCACTCCTTTTGCTTTCAGGTAGTCGATCTCCACTTCACGACTCAGTTTCAGGTCGCGGATGGGAGTAAGAATTTCCACACCCGGGATCATGATATTAAAGATCATATCAAACCGCACCTGGTCGTTACCGGCACCAGTGCTTCCATGTGCCACCGCATCTGCATTCAGTTCAAGTGTATGCTCTGCAATGTGCAACGCCTGGCTCAGCCTTTCTGCTGATACACTCAGCGGGTACGTATTATTCTTTAAAACATTGCCGTAAACAAGGTATTTAATGATCCGGTCGTAATAGGTTTTGACGGCATTTACCGCTTTGTGTGATTTAACACCCAGTTTGTAAGCATGGGCTTCGATCTGTTTCAATTCTTCCTCTGTAAAACCACCGGTATTCACAACAATACTGTGCACTTCATAGCCAAGGTCTTCGCCCAGGTATTTCACGCAGTATGAGGTATCTAATCCGCCGCTAAATCCGAGTACAACCTTTTTAGCCATCTTATTTTCAATGATTATAAATGAAGGAAATAATTCAATAATGATTTGGGCTTGCCCCCGCCATTCCCGTTCTTCTCTTTTTTCATGAAGGGCTTTAGTAATTTCCATTGTTTAAAGCGCAGCAGGCGTTCAAAACCGGAAACATTCTCTTTAAAGAACTCTTTGGTCTCTTCGGGCTCATAGTGATCTTTGGGATCGTAGAGCATGGCGGTACACATACAGTTTTTCCGTTCTTTGCTCATCAGGATCTCGTAGTTCACACAGCTTTTGCAGCCGGCCCAGAAAGCTTCATCCTGGGTAAGTTCGGAGTAGGTAACAGGCTCATAGCCGAGATCGCTGTTGATCTTCATCACAGCAAGCCCGGTGGTCAGCCCAAAGATCTTTGCTTCGGGATATTTCTGTCTGGAAAGATTAAATATTTTTTGCTTAATGAGTTTTGCCACGCCACTTTTGCGATGAGCAGGCGCTACAATGAGGCCGCTGTTTGCCACATATTCACCATGGCTCCAGGTTTCGATATAACAAAAACCCACCCACTCATTCTGGTCGGTAATGGCAATGACCGCTTTGCCCTCATCAATCTTTTGTTCAATGTAATCAGGGCTCCGCTTGGCAATACCGGTTCCCCGGGCTGCGGCGGAAGCCTCCATCTCATCGGTGATGGTCTTGGAATACACTTTATCAGATATGGTCGCCACCCTGATAATAATATGTTGATTGTCCACTATAAAACTTAATTGAGATAAAAACGGGCCACCAATCCTTGAAAATTACTTTGCGGGGATTACTTCACTGACAGGGACCAGGGTGAGGGGTTCGTCCTGTCAGAAAACAGGGCGACGTCGGGGGCGTGAAAAAGTAAATACATCGAAGCCAACGGAATAGACGCCGCTGGTGATCGGTGCATGAAAAGCGAACTGTTTGGTATGTGTCAGAATGTTTGTCATGTTGACGAACTGAAACAAGTTGTAAATTGAGTACAAATGTATAATATTAATTGGTTTAGTGTCACAAATTTTTTGTTATAAAAACGCATCATATGGAAGCTGGAAATGACTTTTCATCAGAACAACCGTTAGCAAAAGAAGCGAAGAAAAAACCGTCAGGCTTCCGGCGATTTATGAGGACAATACTGATCCTGTTATTCCTTGGACTGGCCGTTTTTATTTTTATCAAATACTTCTTTGTCTTTGGCGAAGGATCCAAAGCAGGTGAACTGAATTTCTTTGTCAAAAAGGGATACGTCTTTAAAACATATGAAGGCCGGCTGATCCAGACAGGGTATAATTCCAAAGTGCCCGGAAGTATCCAGTCCAATGAATTTGAATTTTCAGTGGTGAGTGAAAAAGTGGCCGCACAGCTGATGGCCAACAGCGGAGCATTTATGGAACTGCATTATAAGGAATACCTGGGAGCACTTCCATGGCGGGGTATGAGCAATTACGTGGTGGACAGTGTTATCTCGATAACAAGAAATGGCACCAAACAAACGCTGTTACAATAAACTCAGGAAGCTAATAGTAAGAATATTGCTGGTCGTTTATGAATGTCCGGCTTTTCTTTTTGCCATTGTTCAATGGTCTTTGTTTTGATCCACTCGGTTTTAGCGGTGATATCAACTGCAATACAAAGTTGTGTGGTTGCTTTGCAGTTTTTCAGTAAACCTTCTGCCAGCTGGTTATTACGGTAAGGCGTTTCAATAAAGATCTGCGTACAATTCTTTTTCTGTGACTCTGCTTCCAGTTCTTTAATGGTTTTATTCCGTTGCTGGTTATCGATAGGCAGGTAACCAACAAACTGGAACTGCTGCCCATTCATCCCGCTGGCCATTAATGCTAATAAAATGGAATTGGGTCCCACCAAAGGTTTGATCACCGCATTCAGTTGCTGCGCAATGGCTACCAGCTGCTGCCCGGGATCAGCCACCCCAGGGCAACCGGCTTCGGAGATGATACCAATATTCTTTCCTGCTGTTAATTTTTGCCTGAAGGTATTGGTATCAACATTGTCTTTGGTGACGGGATACCATTCGTAATCATCGATCACAATTTCTTTACTGAGTTGTTTCAGGTAGCGGCGGGCCGTACGATCATTCTCTGTAAAAAGAACCTGGCAATCTTTTACTGCAGTAAGCAGGTAGGACGGCATGGCTTCCAGCCCATCTTTGTGTAAGAGCGATGGTATAAGATAGACTATGCCCATATCAGCTTGTTTTAACTTTATGAACAGTGAGTGTGGCAGCAATGATTGCATAAGCCGGGGCAAAAACAACAATCGCATGCATCAGGTAAAATAAAAAACCATTGGCGACAGCGAGACCTTTATGACGACCAATAAAGGCAATGCTTTTGGAAGGTGAAAAGCCATTCCGGGCAAAGCTGTAATCCAGCATCGAGAAACCGTAATAATAAAATTCCATCGCTAATGCGATCAGCGGGGTGATCCATCCCACTAAGGGGATCAGCGATAATAGTATCAATGCCAGTAAATACACCGTTTGCCAGCCACAATTCCGCAGCGCCAGTGTACTGTTGCGGATGCAATCTTTTTTTAGCTCTGACCAGTTGAAGGAATGTTCCTTACCCTCCATAATGGCTTCTGTTTTTTCGCTCAGATAGGCGAATACCGGTGAGCCGATGATCAGGATCAGGTATTTGAATAAGGAGAAGTAAAATAATACAAGTACCAGCCGCAGCATCATACCCATCATGACGAAAAAGAAACTGAGCCATTCGCTTCGTTCCTGTTGCAGCCAGGGCTCAATACGAAGCTGGGCACTGGCCCAGGAAACGGCATTATCGGAAGATTGCCAGAAAATGATCATACCGGCGATGAATAAAGCGGTGTAAATGATACCCGGCACAACGATCCATTTCCAGAAGCGGTGCTGCTGAATGAAGCGGTGTGCTTCGGCCCAGGATTGGAACGCTATGACGAGTTCTTTGAGCAAAGCCTTAAATTGAGGCATAAATATAGACCATTGATCACAGGGATGAAAATGATTTACCCGTTTTCCTGCATATGAAAAAACTGCCTTTGTCATTTTACCAGGGGGATAATGTGCTGCAAATTGCAGCCGAGCTGATGGGGAAAATACTGGTCACCAACTGGGAGGGGATTATCACCTCCGGCCGCATTGTGGAATGTGAAGCTTATAATGGGATCATTGATAAAGCATCTCATGCGGCAGGCGGAAGAAGAACAACAAGGAATGAAGTGATGTATGCTGATGGAGGAGTGGCATATGTGTATCTCTGCTATGGCATCCATCATTTATTTAATGTGGTAACAAATGATAAGGATATACCACATGCCATACTCATCCGGGCGTTGGAACCCATAACCGGTATTGAGGAAATGCTGAAAAGAACAGGCAAGCCGAAAGCGGATCATACACTTACAAGAGGGCCTGGTAATGTTTCCAAAGCACTGGGCATCCACACCACGCATAGCCGGTATCCACTGCTGAGTAAACAACTTTATATTGCCGATGATGGGTTCGGGTTCGATAAAAAACAAATAGCCACATCAGCACGGATTGGTGTTGATTATGCCGGTAAAGATGCACTGCTGCCTTACCGGTTTTATATAAAAGGAAATCCTTTTGTAAGTGGTAAACCAAAATAGGTTGTATTTTCAGCCCAAATACTGATTGCTTGGCAAAACTTTCTAAACAACAGGTCAGCGTTATTTCTTTACTGGCAGGGATCATCATTTCATTAGCAGTTTATTTTATCAACCCGTTTGGTGTAGATAACAATGCAGCTAAAGTATTAGCAGTTGCTGCATTAATGATTACCTGGTGGGTGACAGAGGCATTACCCATGCCGGTAGTGGCATTATTACCACTGGTCTTTTTCCCGTTGTTAAAGATCAGCTCTATGAAAGAAGCGGCTGCACCGTTTGCCAATGAGGTTATTTTTTTATTTATGGGGGGCTTCATGCTGGGTTTGGCTATCGAAAAATGGAACTTGCATCGGCGCATTGCCCTAAATATTATCCGGCTCACGGGCACCAGTGGTGATAAAATTGTACTTGGATTTATACTGGCTACCGGCCTGCTGAGTATGTGGTTGAGTAACACGGCAACAACAATGATGATGTTTCCAATTGCCTTATCGGTAATTCATGTAATGCAGGAGAATCACAAAGGGGAGGGCAATATGGCCAATTTTTCACTGACCATTTTGCTGGCTATCGCCTATGCGTCCAATTTCGGGGGTATTGCTACCATTGTGGGTACACCGCCCAACTTTGCTTATATCGGCCATGTACGGGAGAAATTACAGTACGAAATTGGTTTTGTTGACTGGATGCTGCTCTGTATGCCGATCGCTATTCTATTATTATTTGCGTTGTACTGGGTGTCAGTCAAATGGCTTTTCCCGAATAAAATAAAATCTGATACTGCCACCCGGCAACTGATCCGGGCAGAATTGGATTTGTTGGGGCCTATGTCAACAGCTGAAAAAAGAGTGCTGGTCATTTTTGCCGGGACTGCATTCTTATGGATATTCCGGAAACTGATTAATGAAGCGCAATCACTATTTGTATTGGATGATACGATCATTGCAGTGCTGTGTGCGGTGACTTTATTTATTTGTCCGGCGGCCAAACCATCCAAAGAAGGAACTGCCCTATTAGAATGGAATGATACGTCTAAAATGGCCTGGGGTATTTTATTGCTTTTTGGAGGAGGCATATCATTAGCTGGAGCATTAGAAAGGGCAGGCCTGATACAGCAACTGGGTGGTTGGTTAGCAGAGTTCTCTGGCAATGGGTTCATGCTGGTGGTTGTTATTACCGTGGTCACTATTTTCCTGAGTGAAGTGATGAGCAATGTGGCCCAGGTGATCGTTTTTGCACCAGTGGTTACTTCATTAGCGATTGCATTAAACATGAATCCCTTGCTGCTTGGTATCCCGATGACATTGGCTGCAAGTTGCGCCAGTATGTTGCCCATGGGCACACCACCTAATGCGATCGTATTTGCCAGCGGTCATATCAAACTGAAACAAATGACGAAGGCAGGGTTTGTGATGAATATTGTCTCCATCATTCTGATTGTACTCTTTAGCTGGTTCTTGTTGCCGTTACTAATGAAAATAGGCTAAGAGTACAAAAGAGAGAAGGAGATAGAAGAGATGTGCTTGAATTATATGCCATATGATAAAAGAAAAAGGAGAGCATTTTGTGCTCTCCTTTTCTCTTTATTCTTTTTATCTCTTAGATTAAAATTTAGGACAGTTTAGTTTCCTCATATTCGGGTCTACGTATTTCTTAATGTAGATCAGGGATACTTCAACACCACCTCTTGAGTTAGAAGCTGGTTTCAATGTGGAGGTGTTTACATCATACGAAGCTCCGAAATGCCATTCGCCAAATTCAAGACCAACATAAGGAATAACAGCATCTCCAAAACGATACCAGCTACCGAAATAGAAATTGGTGGGGTTGGCTTCATCATTATTCAGGTTCATGGCATAAGCACCCCCGATCATGGTATTATTGGCTTTTGCCTGCATACTGTGGTTAGCTGCAAAGTGAATCGCATTGTACGAACCGACCGGTATTTTACCACCAGCCTGTAAAGTGGTTCTTGCACTCAGCAGGAAATTCCCTTTCTGAAAACTTTCTTTCGGGCGGTTGATGTGGTACATCGAAGCACCGAGGTAGAAATTATTATAACCGTTAGTACTTCCGTTATAGAAAACACCGGCATTCATATCGAAATAATGAAGATTTACCTGCTGGCTGGTGAAGCTCTCGCTGGTAACCCCGGTGAAACCAAATGGAGTCAGCTGGTCCTGGAAATAAACCTTATTCAGGTTTAAGCTCTTATTCATATATGTACCCTGGAAACCGGCACCTAACTGGTGGTAACCGTTTTCATCCAAACCTTTATGGTAGGCCAGTGATATAGCTGCATAATTATTGGTGAGTACGCCATTGCCCGCCCGGTCTGTAAAACCCATGAAGCCGATGCCAAACTGGTCCAGGTCGGAAATCCGGTTCTTCATGATACCAAAATCGGCAGAGATGGTAGCGGTGGTATAAGCATTATTAATGGAAGGCCACTGGTTACGGTAATTACCAGCTATCCGGTACACCCCGTCAAACTTACCCGTCATGGCCGGGTTCATCGTCAGTGGTGACGCAAAGAATTGGGAGAAATTGGGATCCTGGGCAGTAGCATCACTTACCAAAGCCACACAAACAATAAGGGTAGAAATCAGTTTTTTCATCTCAGCAATTAATTGTTTTTCAGTTACGGCATAGTTAGTGTACAGGCTGCTTTTCGGTGTAACTCATTTAAACGTATGATTTTTCTGGAAATTGCCCCTGTAGCCGGCTAATACCTGCCCCTAACGAAATGGAAATGTAAGGTAAAAAAAAGACCCGGAAAAATGTCAAATTGCTGCTTTACATCTGCACTTTAGTGCCAAAAGCCAGGTCTCCGGCATCTCCCAGCCCGGGAACGATATAGCCCTTGGCAGTCAGCTCATCATCAATATCCCCGCACCAGATAGTTACCGAAGGCTCTTCTCTCTTAACATATTCAATGCCAACCGTGCAGGCAATGGCTGCCACGATATGAATTTCTTTGGGACGACCCTCTTCTTTCAGGAAATGGATGGTTTTTACTAAGGAAGACCCCGTGGCCAGCATAGGATCGGAGATAATGACCACCCTGTTCTCCATATCGGGGCAGGAGATATAATCCAGGCTGATCTCGAAACTACCGTCTTTATGATGCTTCCGGTAGGCAGAAATAAAGGCATTATCGGCTTTATCAAAGGCATTTAATAAACCCTGGTGAAGTGGTAAACCGGCCCGGAGGATCGTAGCCAGCACTGGCTGATCTTTCAGCAATTTGCAAGCGGCTGTTCCCAATGGTGTCTGAATTTCTTTTTCTTCAAAAGGAAGGATCTTGCTGATCTCGTAAGCAATGGCCTCACCGATACGTTCCAGGTTGCGGCGGAAACGCATGCGGTCCGTCTGCACGTCCACATTCCGGAGCTCACTTACCCAGTTGCTGATAAGACTATGTTTCTCACTTAAATTAATGACCATGCTTCTGTCAGTTTTGGATAGCAGATGATAGATTTGCTCAAAATTACGGCTTTTGCTTTGTGCAGGTTCAAATGACGATCGCTAAAATTAAAATGTTCATCAAATGGTTTACCGGGCTATTGGTTTAATGAGTGGCAGTTCCCTGGATGGATTGGATATTGCTTTTGTAGAGTTTCATGAAAACGCAGGCAGGTGGACTCATGAGATATTACAGGCTGATTGTTATCCTTAC
>JAEUVP010000512.1 GCA_016786805.1 Chitinophagaceae bacterium
CCGGATGGGCAGGGTGAATATTTCCATGCCGGAACCGGTTGCCAGGTTGGGCTGGGCCATCGCCGCCTTTCTATTATTGACCTCAGTACATCTGCTAACCAGCCGATGCATTATGATGGCCTTCACCTCATCTTTAATGGAGAGATATATAATTACAATGAGATAAGAGATCAGTTGATCAGGCTGGGTCATTCCTTTCAAACCCATTCTGATACGGAAGTGATCCTGCACAGCTGGCGGCAGTGGGGTGAAAAAGCAATTGATCAGTGGCGGGGTATGTTTGCTATCGTTCTATTTGATGAAAAAAACAATCAGCTGATTGCTATCCGTGACCGGGCAGGTGTGAAGCCGTTCAATTACTTTTTTAAGAATGGTACTTTTTTATTTGGTTCTGAGTTTAAAGCCCTGGCGGCACACCCGGCGTTTGAGAAAATAATTAACCGTGATGCAGTGGCTTCCTTTCTGCAATATGGTTATGTATCCTCACCTCATTGCATCTTTACGGATACATTCAAATTGCCGGCTGGTCACCTGTTACAGCTTGATCTTTCTACGCAGGCAATTGCGATCAGGCAATACTGGAATGTGTATGATTATTACAATAAACCCAAACTTTCTATCAGCCTGCCGGATGCAATCAATGAAACAGAAAAAATACTAACTGAATCGTTTCAGTACAGGATGGTGGCGGATGTGCCGGTTGGTGTTTTCCTGAGTGGCGGGTATGACAGTACCTGTGTCACTTCTTTGTTACAAAAGAACAGAACGGAGAAAATTAAAACATTCACTATCGGTACAACGGACAATAAATTAGACGAAGCACCTTTTGCTAAACAGATCGCTGCTCACCTGGGTACAGACCATACAGAATATTATTGTACAGCTAAAGAAGCGTTAGATATTATTCCTGATCTGCCTTATTATTATGATGAGCCTTTTGCAGACAGCAGTGCGATACCTACTATTTTAGTAAGCCGGTTGGCAAGAAAACAAGTGACGGTTGCTCTTTCAGCTGATGCAGGGGATGAAGTATTTGCGGGATATAACCGGTATGATTATATCAGCCGCTATGGAGATAAGCTAAGAGCCATTCCCAAACCCTTCCGAAAAATGGCGGCTGCGACAATGGAAAAAATTTCGTCTGAAAGCATTCCGTGGTTTCGTAATAAAAGTAATTTTCACAGCCGGTATGATAAATTGAAGAACTTATTGAATGATCCTTCTCCTTCAGAATTACTGAAAAACCTGAGCCAGGTTTTTACCGGGAAAGAAATAGACAACTTATTGCAAAAAGACGTAGTGCCGCTTTCCACCCTGCATACGAGCACTGAATTGAAGCAGGAGTATTACGATGCCTTGTCATTTATGATGGCAGTAGATTATCAAACTTATATGGTGGATGATATTTTACAGAAAGTGGACAGAGCCACAATGAGTATAAGTTTGGAAGGCAGGGAGCCTTTTTTGGACCAGAAAATTATCGAGTGGGCTGCACAGTTGCCTTCGGATTATAAATACCATGAAGGACAAAAAAAATATATCCTCAGGCAGATCGTTCATAAACATATACCCAAAGAAATGATGGAGCGACCCAAAATGGGGTTTGGGATACCTGTGGACGCCTGGTTGAATCATGAGTTGAAAGACCTGGTGCTGGAAAACCTTGGAACCGCAGCACTGAAAGAACATGGATTATTTAATGAAGGAGTCGTGAATAAGCTTTGCCTGGATTTTTTTGCAGGCAGAAAGGAGAAATATTTGAAGATCTGGTACCTGCTGATGTTCCAGCTCTGGTATAAAAAATGGATGAGTTAATATTTTGAAAAGAGTTCTTTATTTATCATACGATGGTATGACGGACCCTTTAGGTCAGTCACAGGTGTTACCTTACCTGGTTGGGTTGAGTAAACAAGGATACCAATTCACTCTTATCAGTTTTGAAAAGAAAGAAAGGATTGAAAAGGGTAGGACTGGAATTGAAAAGATATGCCAGGAAAGTAGTATCGAATGGTGTCCGCTTTTATATACTAAGACACCTCCCGTGCTTTCTACATTGAAGGATTTAAGAGCTTTGAAGAGAAAGATAACATCACTTCAATCCGTGGCCCGGTTTGATCTTGTTCATTGTCGTAGTTATATAACTGCCCTTGCTGGTGAATGGATGAAAAAAAAATGGGGAACAAAGTTTGTCTTTGATATGCGTGGCTTCTGGGCGGATGAAAGAGTTGATGGAAAGATATGGAACCTGAAGAACCCTCTTTTTAAAATGGTGTTCAATTTTTTTAAAAAAAAGGAAAAAGATTTTCTTTCGCATGCGGATCACATTATCTCACTTACACATAATGCCAAACAGGTCATTCACTCCTGGAAAGAAGTTAGTAACCAGCCTGTCCCAATACAGGTAATTCCCTGTTGTGTGGACCTTGCTCTTTTTGACCCGGCTACTATTAAAAATGCTTCCATTGATCAACTGAAGGCGGAACTTGGTATTCCATCCGAAGTTGAAGTTATCTCTTATATTGGCTCTATCGGTACCTGGTATATGTTACCGGAAATGCTGGATTTTTTTAAGCAGTGGCTTTCTAAGAAGCCGGAAAGTGTTTTACTATTTGTTACCAATGACAATCCGGATCATATTTTAATGGCTGCCGGTAAAGCCGGAATAACTGCTGCATCTATACGAATAAAGCCCGCCACAAGAACGGAAGTCCCTCTGTTTATTGCAGCTTGTGATTATTCGCTTTTCTTCATTAAACCGGTTTTTTCCAAAAAGGCTTCTTCACCTACCAAGCAGGGAGAAATCATGGCCATGGGAAAACCGGTGATCTGTAACAGTAATGTAGGGGATACAGACTATGTGGTAAAAGAATATCATTCCGGTGTATTGGTAAATGATTTTTCAAACACGGACTATAACAAAGCAATTGAAGAAGTTACAGGGAATGACCATTTTAATGCAGTAACGATACGGGAAGGAGCCCGGCAATTCTTTTCACTGGAAGAGGGGGTGAGGCGTTATGCAGAAGTTTACCATACTGTTTTGAATGAAGGATAAAGCAGCTCATATCTTATTCCTGGTGCCCTACCCGATGAAGCATGCCCCCTCACAGCGGTTTCGGGTAGAATTATTTTTGCCTGAGCTGGATAAAGCAGGGATCACTTATAAAGTGCAATCGTTTCTTGATGAACAAACCTGGGATGTTTTATATAAGGGAGGTGGAATTATATCTAAGGTATGGGGAGTAACAAAGGGGTTTGCCCGGAGGTGGAAAATGGTTTTATCAGGACTTTCCGGCTATGATTTTGTTTTTATACACCGGGAAGCAGCTCCACTGGGACCTCCGGTATTTGAATGGATAATTAGTAAAGTCCTCCGGAAAAAGATTATCTACGATTTTGATGATGCCATCTGGATACCGAATACCAGTAAAGAGAACAAGCTGGTATCCTGGATAAAGGCATTCTGGAAGGTGAAGTATATCTGTAAGTGGGCGCATAAAGTAGTGGGTGGTAATGATTACCTGTGTGGATATGCCCATTCTTTCAATAAGCAAGTTGTAAAAATCCCTACTTGTGTAGATACTGTTAACGGGCATAACCGCTTAAAGGATCAGCATACGGATAAAATGATAGTGGGGTGGACGGGAAGCCATTCTACCATGAAATTTTTAGATGAGATCGTTCCTGTATTGGGAGAATTACAAACAAAGTATGATTTTGAATTTGTCGTCATATCCAATACTCCACCCGCATTTGAATTGCGGTCACTCCGGTTTATTCCCTGGAAAGAAGAAACAGAAACAGAAGATCTGTTACAATTGAATATTGGGGTGATGCCATTGGAAAAAGATCCCTGGTGTGAAGGGAAATGCGGGTTCAAACTTATTCAATACCTGTCATTGGGGATACCTGCTGTTGCTTCACCAGTCGGTGTGAACATAGTAATAATTGAACAAGAAAAAAATGGCTTCTTGTGCGAAACAAAGGAAGAATGGGGCAGGGCTTTATCTTTTTTAATTGAACAAGAACAAAGCCGTTTTCAAATGGGGAAAGCCGGCCGGGATACCATCGAAAAAGAGTATAGTATCCGGTCACAGGCTGAAAAATTTCTTAGTTTATTCGACTCAGATACCGAGTGGAGCAAATAGTTTTTTAGTCAGCGGTTTATTCCGGTAATAAATGAGGATTAGTGCTAAGGCATAAAAAGGGAGGCAGGGAATTTTATACCTGGACAAGGCGCCGAAATTATACGAAGATATGCCTACGGCAAAAGCAAAGATGATAGAAAAGATCAGGCAGAACTGTATAGTTGGATCGGTGTTGATGGTTGACCATACTTTTTTTATGCCGATGACAAAAATAATTTTTAGCGTCAGGAATAGGAACAGAAAAGCTTCTATGGCGGATAAGAATACAATTACCTTACTCGCTTCCCATAAATAAGGCCTGAATAAAGTTACATTAACTGCTGCGGGCAATTTGGTGAGCATCCCGCCAATATTGGGGGCGAATTCTCCCAAATCATAACTGGAGCCCTTATCCACTTCCGACATATACCCGATCCAGCTCCTTGTCGTGGCCGATGTCTCGGCAATTTTTTCCAACGAGTATTTCCCTAATTGATTACTGAACTGTTGCAGAAAGAAAAGAAAACTTCCTACTGAGATACCGAGAAAAAAAACTTTGATCAGCCATCTCAGTGCCCAGCTTTTAATATTATGGGAGTAAGAAAATAATATCCACATGAAAAGGGCAGGAACGAACCCAACCAGGATATAAATTTTTACGATCGCAATCAGTGTGAAACTCAGAATGGCAAGTGCCAGGTTCTTAAACGAGAAATCCCGGTGCACCAGCATCCGGAATGTGCCATAGGTGAGCCAGCCGAGACCAAAAAGACAAATAGTGTCTTTAAATATTCCTGAGCCCCAAACGTAAGTACTGGGTATATATAAAATAGCGATGGCAATCGGGCGAACGAGTTTTGGATAATTGCTGGCAAAGGTCCTGAAGAGGGCCCAAACACCGGAGAAGGAAATGTAGGCTAATAGTACAGAAGTAGGTAAGTAGCTATTAAACGTAAAAATGTTCACAAATGCAGTAATAGATGCTACGAGGTAAGAAGCCGGGTCTTCGTACCATTGCATTTGAGATGTGTAGTTAAAATATTCCGGATCATCCCAGCGGGCAGTCCGGGTGATAAGGCCAAACCACTTTGATATTGATTCGTCAGCGCTACTATTAATAACAGTTGCATGCCGGAAATACTCAGAGGTGTCTCCTCCTCCATAATAGTATTGATAAACCAGGGCCACGAAAATGGCACCGAATATCTTTAAACTCAGGGCCGGGATATAGTAATTTCTCCAGGGATGATTCTTAGGATAGGCGTTATTGCGTACACGGTAGGCTAAAAAATAAATGATGGCCAGGTAAAAAGGCAGAAGTACGTAATCAAGGATTTCAATGTAATACTGCATGAAGCTGCCTGGTCTGTTTTTTTCTGAATCAGGAAATACATAGCTATTTTTGCCCGCATCCTGTTCAACAAAAATAGAAGAAAGCGATGGAACGAACTAAAACAATAACCACGATCAAATGCCCCGAATTCTCCGTATCCTGAACCGGCTTGCTGTTGGTGGCCCTTTGCTCAATGCCAGCTACCTGACCAAATATATGGCCCCGGAATTTGAGACCATGCTGGTGGTGGGGGAACGGGAAGAACATGAAAAGGATGCCAGTTTTGTAACGGATGCATTAGGTATTACGCCTGTTCATATCCCTCAAATGGGAAGATCGGTGAACCCCTGGAAAGATTACCAGTCGTATAAACAAATGCAAAAACTGATCGGGGAGTTTAAGCCGGATATTGTTCATACCCATGCCGCCAAACCGGGTGCTATTGGAAGGCTGGCAGCAAAGTCGCTGAATGTACCAGTTATTGTACATACGTATCATGGGCATGTGTTCCATTCTTACTTTAGCCCGGTAAAGACTCGGGTATTCATCGGTGTTGAAAGATGGCTGGCAAAAAAATCGGATGCTATCATAGCGATCAGTGAGCAACAAAAGAAAGAGCTGGTTACAGATTTCAGGATAGCACCTGAAAGTAAGTTCAGGCTGATTCCCCTCGGTCTTGATCTTGATAAATTCCAGGCCAATAAAGAAGAAAAGCGAAAGTCATTCAGGTCTTCCTTTGGTATCAGTGATGATGAAATTGTTATCACCATAACCGGAAGGCTTGTACCCATTAAGAACCATTTTCTTTTTTTAGAAGGTTTGCGTTATGTATTGAAGAATTCAGGAAAAAAAGTCAAAGCCTTTATTGTGGGTGATGGTGAAACCCGGCAGATGCTGGAACAAAAAGCAAAAGAACTTTCTATCCATTTTACTACCGAAAAAGATTCAACTCATCCGCATCCTCTTGTATTTACTTCTTGGCGCAGTGATATAGATTTTATTAATGCGGGGTCAGATATTATTGCGCTAACATCTTTAAATGAAGGCACACCTGTCAGTCTCATCGAAGCCCAGGCATCAGGAAAAGCAGTGGTGTCTACAAGAGTGGGGGGCATAGAGGCGGTGGTACAGGAAAATATTACCGGGTTACTCTCAGATATTACGGATGATGAAAGCTTTTGCAAAAACCTGTTGCGTCTTACAGAGGATGAGGAGTTAAGAAATGAATTGTCACAGGCGGGGATATCGTATGTTGTTGAAAATTTCAGTTACCATCGACTTGTCAAAGATATGTCGGAACTTTACCATGAACTATTAAGCAGGAAAAGCCATGTTTAAGTTTCTTTTTAAATCAAAACAGGAACCCGGGCACTTCAACTTTGGGGAGCTGGGCACTGATATGCACTCTCACCTGCTCCCGGGTATTGATGATGGTGCGCCTGATCTTGAAACTTCGCTTGCACTGATAAAAGGAATGGTGGCATTGGGGTATAAAAAACTCATCACCACACCACATATCATGTGGGATATGTACCAGAATACCCGCGGGGGCATACTTGAGAAACTCGAACTTCTCAAAAAGGCTGTAAAAGAGAATAATATCAATGTAGAGATACATGCTGCTGCTGAATATTTCCTGGATGAATATGTGGAGCAGTTGGTTAAAAAAAATGAACCACTGCTGACCATCAGTGGCAATATGGTGTTGGTGGAGTTTTCAATGGCGTATCCTTCTCATGGGCTGAAAGATATCCTGTTTGAAATGCAAATGCAGGGGTATCAGCCAGTGATTGCACACCCGGAACGATATATTTACCTGGAGAATAACCGTTCATTTTATGATGAACTGAAAGATATTGGCTGTTTATTCCAGCTAAACGTTTTATCCCTGGGCATGACATATGGAAAATCTGTCCAGGAACTTTCTCATTACCTTATCAAAAAACAGTACTACGACCTGATTGGTACTGATCTTCACCATTTCCGCCATTTGGACGGCCTGCATAATGCTGCGCTGACTACTCCGGTTAAAAGATTGCTTGACTCCGGCAGAATCAGGAACCTCGAGCTTTAACTTTGACGGGCGGGTTTCCCTTTTGTTTTCAAAAAATTTCTTCTTTAGTAAACTGTTTTCATTCCGGATTGTAACTATACAGTTATGAACGCATTTACTATTAAGGACCTGGAGAATTTATCGGGCATCAAGGCCCACACCATCCGTATCTGGGAGCAGCGGTATAATTTTTTGCGTCCGCAGCGAACTACTACTAATATCCGTTATTACACCGGCGAAGAATTAAAAACGGTGCTGAATATTGCGTTACTGAATAAGTACGGATTTAAAATTTCACATATCGACCGGATGCAACCCGGTGAGATCAGAGAACGAATATTGTCTCTTGGGGATGTAAAAGCAATACAGGAAAGGATCGTGAATGATATGGTACAGGAGATGATCGACCTGGATATGGAGAAATTCGAAAAGACACTGGGAGGGTATATCGCATCCAAAGGAATTGAAAGAACTGTGACCCAGATCATTTTCCCTTTCCTGGAAAAAATTGGCATACTCTGGCAAACTGGTCATATTAATCCGGCACAGGAACATCTGGTAACGAATGTAATAAGGCAGAAATTAATGGTGGCTATTGAGCATTGTGTTTCCCCGATAAAGATGGATAAGACAGTAATTTTGTTTCTTCCGGAAGGAGAGCATCATGAGCTCGGTCTTTTGTTCATGTATTATTTATTAAAAAGCAGGGGAGCTAAAACAATTTACCTTGGTGCTAATGTGCCCGTTAAGGACGTAGAGTATGTAATTAAATTAAAAAAACCAGACCTTGTTTTTGTGCATATGACCGCTACGGCCGCAACCTTCAATTTTGAGAAATTCCTTACTAATATTGAACAGCGTTTCAATGGAATTTCCACGATCATCTCCGGTCAATTGACCCAGCACTACAAGAAAAGAGTACCCTCCAACATTCATTTCAAGCGGTCGTTGGGGGAAGTGATGGAATACCTGGGCTCTTTATAAGGACATATCTGTCCAATTTAACTATGTAAATGATTGACCTTGTTTTGTTTAATTTTTTAACAAAAAAACTAAACAAAAATCTGTGTTTGAACTTTATTTGTGTTTAACTTCGGCATGTAATTAATTAAACACAATAATATGTCAACGCAAGAATTCAATTCCCTTCTGCTGAACAATGCTGAGTTTTTGAAGCCTTTTGCTATCAACCTGACCAGGGATAATGAAGCGGCAAACGACCTGTACCAGGAAACTCTTTACAAGGCTTTGGCTAACCAGGAGAAGTATAATGTTGGCACTAATATAAAAGCATGGCTCTTCACTATCATGCGGAATATTTTTATCAACAATTACCGCAGGAAAGCCAAACAAAAAACCATCTTTGACAGCACACCGAACGATTATCTTATTAATCAAACAGCGGTAACGGTCAGTAATTCGGCTGAAACCAATATGCGGATGAAAGAGATCCAGGCCGCAATTAAAGAACTGCCCGAAATCTTCAGAACACCTTTTTTATTGTACTTTGATGGTTACAAGTATAACGAAATTGCGGAAGTACTTCATGAACCATTAGGTACTATCAAGAGCAGGATTCACTTTGCCAGGAAATTATTAAAAGATCAGATCAGCCGGTATTAAAACTCATATGGATTCAAAAAGATCAGTTGTTATCATAGGCAGTGGCTTTGCAGGACTGTCGGCTGCTTCGTTTATGGCAAAAGAAGGCTGGGATGTTACAGTTATAGAAAAAAACCAAACGCCGGGTGGCAGAGCAAGGCAATTAAAAGAGAAAGGTTTTACATTCGATATGGGCCCCAGTTTTTATTGGATGCCGGATGTATTTGATAGATATTTTGCCCAGTTCGGTAAAAAAGTTTCCGATTATTATTCGCTTCACCGGCTAGACCCTTCTTACAGGATATATTGGAATGACGGGCATACAGATATGCATGCTGACCTGGAGAAATTGAAAAAAACATTTGAAGAATTGGAGCCGGGCAGTGCGGCCAAGCTGGAGAAATATTTAGCAGGTGCTGCCTATAAATATGAAGTCGGGGTTAATAAGTTGGTGTATAAACCCAGCCGCTCATTGACAGAGTTTATGGATTGGCAAACCATCAGTGGGGTTTTTAAACTGGAAGTTTTTACTTCTATTAAAAAACATATCTACAAATACTTCAAACATTCCAAACTGCGCCAGATGATGGAATTCCCGGTTTTATTTCTGGGGGCATTGCCTGAAGATACCCCGGCATTATACAGCCTGATGAATTATGCCGACATTAAAGGAGGCACCTGGTACCCGGAAAGAGGGATGTATTCAATAGTTGAAGCTATGTACACATTAGCCAAAGAATTAGGGGTTAAATTTCAATTTGAAGAGGACGCCAGGGAGATCGTGATTGAGAAAGGGGTGGCCAGAAAAGTTGTAACGGATAAGGCTGCATATGAAGCCGATGCTGTAATCAGCGGGGCTGATTACCAGTTTACAGAAATGAAGCTACTGCCGGAAGAATACCGGAACTATAACGAAGCCTACTGGGATAAAAAAGTGATGGCTCCTTCCTGTTTACTTTATTATATAGGGTTAAATAAAAAACTAAAGCAACCGGTGCATCATTCTTTGTTCTTTGATGTATCGTTTGATCAGCATGGTAAAGAAATTTATAAAGATCCTAAATGGCCGGCTGAACCTTTGTTTTATGTGAGTGTTTCGTCGGTTACAGATAATTCTGTTGCCCCGGCCGGGCATGAGAATATTGTTTTCCTGGTTCCTGTGGCTTCCGGCCTTCAAGGTGATTCAGAAGAATTAAGGGAACGGTATTTTCAAAAAATTGTACGCCGGATGGAAACTCATCTCGGAGAATCAATTTTAGAGGCTGTGGTTTATAAGAAAACTTATTCAGTGAGTGATTTCGTGCATGATTATAATTCGTACCGGGGAAATGCCTACGGACTGGCGAATACTTTGATGCAGACGGCTATATTCAGACCCTCCTGCCAGAATAAGAAAGTGAAAAACCTGTTTTATACAGGTCAGCTGACGGTGCCGGGTCCCGGCGTTCCACCTTCGTTGATAAGTGGAGAGGTTGTTGCTAAACAAGTTGTACGATCATTTAAATAATTACTTATTTTCCGATATGCTTCATTTATTTCATACAGCCAGTGAAGATTGCAGCCGTTTGGTGACGGAAAGGTATAGTACTTCTTTTTCTTCGGCCATCCGCCTGCTGCATAAAGAGCTGCGCCAACCGGTGTTTAATATTTATGGATTTGTGAGGTTTGCTGATGAGATAGTGGACACTTTTCATGATTATGATAAAGCCACATTATTGACACAATTCAAAAAGGAAACCTATGAGGCTATTGAAAGAGGTATCAGCCTGAACCCTATTTTACACAGCTTTCAGCAAACTGTTAATACGTATAATATTGATCATTCACTGATCGACGCTTTCTTTCACAGTATGGAAATGGATCTTACGAACACGGCTTATGATTGTGAGGGATACAAAGAATATATCTATGGGTCTGCAGAAGTGGTGGGTCTCATGTGCCTGTATGTTTTTTGTGAAGGGAAGCAGGAGTTATATGACAAGTTAAAAGATTCCGCCCGTTCATTAGGTGCCGCTTTTCAAAAAGTTAACTTTCTGCGGGATATCAAAGCCGATTTCAATGGCCTCTCAAGAGTCTATTTCCCCGGCTGTGATTTTAATAATTTTACTCCACGGGATAAGCAAAAAATAGAAGAAGATATTCACCAGGATTTTAATGAAGCTTACAAAGGAATTCTTCAGTTACCTTTAAAAGCAAGATTTGGTGTGTATGTGGCCTATAAATACTATTTATCCCTTTTCAGGAAAATAAAAAAGGTACACCCGGAATTGGTTTTTGAACAACGGATCAGGATACCGAATTATTATAAAGCAATGATCATCCTCAGGGCAGGTGTAAAAAATCAACTCAGACTTATTTAATGTTATGGAACTGCAGCAAGTGGTATTAGTGAATGAAAATGATGAAGCGGTGGGGGTGATGGAAAAAATAGAAGCTCATCGAAAGGCTCTTTTGCACAGGGCTTTCAGTGTTTTTGTTTTTAATAGTAAAGGAGAGATGTTATTACAACAAAGAGCAGCTCATAAGTATCATAGCCCCGGATTATGGACCAATGCCTGTTGCAGCCATCCGCAGCCCGGAGAAGAAACAGCTGCTGCTGCCATAAGAAGATTACAGGAAGAAATGGGCTTTGCTATACCTGTACTGAAAATATTTGACTTTGTGTACAAAGCTGCCTTTGATAACGGGCTTACAGAGTATGAGTTTGATCATGTTTTTGCAGGTGAATATGAAGGCCCGGTTTTATTTAATACCGAAGAAGTACAGGATATCTGCTACAAGGCAGTGCCCGAGATAAGCAACTCTTTGCAAACGCACCCTCAAAAATACACAGCCTGGTTTCACCTGGCATTTCCCCGGATCGAAAAATGGTGGAGTGAACGATATAATGAGCATGTAGCTTAATGACCTAATTTTGTATCTCATGAATGTGATCTTCTATATACTTGTTTTGCTGGGAACTTTCCTCATTATGGAGGGAGTTACATGGCTCACCCATAAGTATGTAATGCATGGCTTTCTTTGGTATCTCCATAAAGACCATCACCAGGTGGAACCCGGTTTTTTTGAAAAGAACGATGCATTCTTTATCATCTTTGCGATACCCAGTATGCTGCTGATCTATTTTGGTACTTTCAATCATGTATGGTGGCAGCAGGCCATTGGCTTCGGTATCATGGCTTACGGTTTTGCCTATTTTGTTGTGCATGATGTGATCATTCATCAGCGCTTCAAATGGTTTACCCGGAGTAATAATACCTATATAAGAGCTATCCGCTGGGCGCACAAGATGCACCATAAACACCTTGATAAGCAGGAGGGGGAGAGTTTTGGAATGCTGTATGCCGCCAAAAAATACTGGGATAAAATCAGGCGGGACCAGCAACTGATGGCGGGTAACCGGAAAGTAGAGTATGCCCCGGAAGCAGACTAAGGCTGTTTTTGCACTCCTTATCTTTATCTCAAATACTTATTGAAAACCTCAAAACAATATGATTATATCATTGCAGGAGCCGGATGTGCCGGCTTAAGCCTGCTTGTGCAGATGATCCAGTCAGGGCAATTCAACAATAAGAAAATATTGCTGGTTGATAAATCAGAAAAAAAGAATAATGACCGGACCTGGTGCTTTTGGGAAACTGATCCCGGACCTTTTGAATCCATTGTTCATCACCATTGGGCGAAAACCTGGTTTCATGGGGAGAAATTTTCAAGACTGCTTTCGCTATCACCCTATCAATATAAACTGATCCGGGGAATAGATTTTTACGAGTTTTGCTTTTCGTTGATCCGTCAGCAATCCAATGTGGATACCCGGTTCGGTAATGTAGAACAACTGGAAAATTATAACGACGGGGCCTTCCTGGTACTCAATGGCGAAAAGCTCTATGCTAAATATATATTCAATAGTATTCTTTTTGAAAAACCTGTTTTGAAAAATGACCAGTATTGGTTATTACAGCATTTCAAAGGGTGGACCATTGAAACGGAACAGCCCGTATTTAATCCTTCGGAAGCAACATTAATGGACTTCCGAACGGATCAACGTCATGGAACCACATTTGTATATGTGATGCCTTTTTCAGCAACCCGAGCATTAGTTGAATACACTTTATTTACGAATGGCCTGCTGGCTCCATCTGATTACGATGAAGGGCTAAAGCAATATATACAGGAACACCTGAGTGTCAATTCATATAAAGTGGAAGAAGAGGAATTTGGAATCATCCCGATGACCAATTATAAATTCCCCGCCAGCAATGGTAATATAATTAATATAGGAACAGCCGGCGGGCAAACAAAAGCGTCCAGCGGGTATACTTTCCGTTTTATCCAAAAGCACTCGGCTGCAATTGTTGATCAGCTACTAAAAACTAATCATCCTTCTGCTACAACCGTGGCGGGAAGATTTCATTTTTACGATAGCACCCTACTTCATATTCTTCATCATAATAAATTGGCTGGCCATACCATCTTCACTCAGCTTTTCAAAAAAAATAAACCTCAGCAGGTGCTGAGGTTCTTAGACAACGAAAGTTCGTTAAAAGACGAGCTGAGAATTATTTCTTCGCTACCAACACTGCCTTTTTTGAAAGCAGCATTGAAACAGCTGTAAATTTTACTGGTCCGGATCCAGTTGCATGAACTCCCTTTTTACGGCTTTCAGCATGCTGAATAATTGTGCTACCTGGATCAGTAACAAAACTGCCAATGCCAGCATAACATACCAGGGAAGCGTAATTGTTTTTATTCCGGCAATCTTCTGAAATGTTTCAATATGCCAGCCGGTAAGTGCAGAGCCGAAGGCCATTCCCACCAGTAGAAATGATATTAAAGAGTACACTACTTTCATGAACATGATCCGCATGGTGGAATAGCCCACTTTAAAATTCTCCAGTATTGCAGCCGGAATGATCAGCACTAAGGCGATCCAGCTCCAGTTTTTGCTAAACCATTCGTTATTCAGGGTGAGGTTAAGTCCTAATACTAATACGATAGACAGCAATCCCCAGGGAAAAAGAAGAAAAGTGGAGGGTTTGCTGGAAGAGGTAGTTGCCATGCCTGTATATTTAGATACCTAAAATACTTTTTTTTAGTAAAAAGTCAGCAAATATCTCCGTTTAATCAATACTATTACCCTTCAGGCAGAAGCAGCTACCATATTTTTCCTTCTTTCAGGTATTCTTTCCGGATGCCTGCTATCAATAAGTCATTTGTCAGTTCTTCTGACTGTTGTGCAAGCGCCTGGAGACAGGAATAGTGAATTACATTCATGATTCCTGAACCGGTGAGCTCATATTTTTTGGCAATCAAAGTAAGATCAGTGCCTGGAGCTAATTTAATATTCGGAGGCAGCCCCTTATTCCAAATCTGTAATCGTTCAGCTGCATTGGGTGGAGGGAATTGTATGATGGAATGAAACCTCCTGGTGAAAGCCTCGTCAATATTATTTTTAAAATTGGTGGCAAGTATGACCAATCCATCAAAATTTTCGATACGCTGCAGCAGGTAGGCAGCTTCCTGGTTGGCATATTTATCATGTGCATCTTTCACATTGGTCCGCTTGCTGAATAAGGCATCGGCTTCATCAAAGAAAAGTATCCAGTCCTTATTTTCGGCTTTGGCAAATAGTTGAGAAAGGTTCTTTTCGGTTTCACCAATGTACTTTGAAATCACCATCGAGAGATCAATCTTGAAAACATCCTTACCGGTATATTTTCCTAGCAGGCTGGCGGTTAAGGTCTTCCCCGTTCCGGGAGGCCCGTAAAATAAAACCCGGTATCCCGGCTTGAATTTTTTATGCATGCCCCACTGTTTCATCAGTGTGGGGTGATAATTGATCCAGTTCTCAAGTTCTGTGATATGCTGAATCGTAGTTTCATTCAAAACAATATCATCCCAATCCATCGAGGTGGTAATACGTTGTGCGGGAAACTCCATACTCAATGCAGGATAGGAGAGGCGACCGGTTGTGAACCATTCAATATATTCTTCGGAGAGAATTATTTTGCCACTAAGCCTTGGTTCACCTGCCGGTACATATTCAAGCCATAAAACATTCAGACGTGCAAATAAATGATCATTGCTGAACACCTGCTGATAAAATAACCGGGCTTCCCGGTCATTACCTGCCAGCAGGAAGAGAGCAGTTTCTCCTGTGGGCAAAAAGCCACGAAAGTTTTTTCCCCTTGATCCACCGATCACGGGGAAATCACCGTCGCCGGGAATATGCTCTTTAATATGTGTATCAAGAAAGGAGGGATCAAGATGCGGCACCAAAGCCAGCAACAACACCAGTATTTGTTCTTGTGAAAGCTTATGTTGCCGGATAAATTGTTCAAGGGGTTGGTTATCGCCCGGTAAATGCAGGCTGCCGTTTGGTATCGTGAATACAACCGGATCTTTTGCAAAGGTGGCCTGGAGGCGGGAAGCAATAATCCTTTTTAAAAAAGCAAGATATTCTTCTGCGATTACCCCGGTAGTTGCACTGGTTGCATCCTGAACTTTAGCGATCATAGCTTTACTTTTTGGGTGACGAAGGTTTTTGACTGATGCCGGTTTGTTGTATCACATGAGTGAGTTCATGTGCTATCAAGCCCTGGCCGGCTGTGCTGTAAGGGAGGTATTGGCCTTCATTAAAATAAATATCAAATCCATTGGTAAATGCCAGTGAATGAAGCTCCCGGTTCATACTGATTGCTTCTGCATCTGTATGAATGCGGACAAGGCTCAGGTCAACTTTTAATTCGGCTTCCATTTTCTTCCGGATATCATCCGGTAAAGCATACCCCTTTCCTTTTGATTCCC
>JAEUVP010000533.1 GCA_016786805.1 Chitinophagaceae bacterium
CCCTGGTACTTGGCTTCAAAATCAAAGAATTCCTTATCATCATCCGCTCTTACTTCTGTAAGTGGCAACACGATAATATTTCCCTTTGTTTTAAAAACACCCACCGTATATTCTTTGCCTTTCACCATCTCTTCGATCAGAACCTGCTCGTCTTCATTGAAAGCTTTGGCAATAGCAGCATCCAGGTCTTCCGGTTTGTCCACTTTACTCATCCCGATACTTGATCCGCCATTACTCGGCTTCACAAACACCGGCAATTTTACCTGGCCGAGTACCTGTGCAGCAGGAACGGGAGAATGTTTAAATAGGTGAACTGAATTAGCTACGGAAATTCCAGCCATTTTGGCTACAGCAACCGTATATCGTTTATTGAAAGTGATTGCCGATGTAGTGGCATCACAACTGGTGTAAGGAATCTTTAAGGTATCGAAGTACCCCTGCAGTTTTCCATCCTCACCCGGGGTGCCGTGCATCCCGATAAAAACAACATCAAAATCTATTTTTTCATTATCGAGAGGGAGAGAAAAATCATTCTTATCAATTTCCACTTTTCTGCCATCTGCCAGTTCATAGAACCAGCCTTTGGGGTTCACATCGATCTTATAAACGTTAAATTTATCCCTGTCGAGATTATTATCAATAGTGTTGGCACTTCTGTACGAAATAACTGCTTCTCCTGAAAAACCGCCGGTCACCAGGGCAATGGTTTTCTTCATAGTTGATAATGTATGTGTTTAGCTACGCAAATATTGAGGAAAAAAAGCGATGCCCGAAATTTCAAATGCTAAAAATCATTTATTTCTTGCCGCATTCAAAAATAAGAAAGGTGAAGGCCGTTTCTCCTTCACCTTTTTACGACGGGAAATATCACCCGCCTTTAATGGAGCAGCTTACACTGCTATATTAATTGAATCTGTTACTAAGTTATACAACTTTGGAAAGAACAACCAGTAACTGCATAAATAATTATGCACAGCCGAAGCACAGATCAGATATGCAATTTGTCTTTTTTGGCGATCAGCTGATCCACCGTCTCCTGGTACATCTCATCCGGCACACAGCAATCAACCGGGCAAACGGCTGCACACTGCGGCTCCTCATGAAAGCCCTGGCACTCAGTACATTTATTGGGTGTGATGTAATAAATATCAACACTAACCGGGGCATTCTTCTGATCAGCATCTACTACTGATCCGTCTAACAGGGTAAAAGGCCCTTTAACAGTGGTGCCATCTGAAACAGCCCACTCTACGCCACCTTCATAAATAGCGTTATTGGGACATTCAGGTTCGCAGGCGCCGCAATTGATACATTCTTCGGTGATCTTGATTGCCATAAAAAAACATTTAACGGGTTGAGAATTACATTACTGAGCAAAATTAGTTTGTTTTTAGTCTCAGCAGCCGGCTTTAAATTTTTTCCTGTGCAGTCATCCGTTAATTTGCACCCGAAAACTTAAAAAACTGGCGTTTAATTTACGGGCATGAATTTACAGTATCGAATTGATTTATTAGTTGACCTCGGGGAATATATTTTATCAGGTAATCCTGCATGGGCAGAAGCAAAGGAAAAAGCCTCCCGGGAGAATGGCTGGTTTATCCCCGAATTCGTTGACCTGGCCTCCAACAATATAGCCCGTCAATTCCTGTCCCTCCCGGTATTGGAAAAATGGGTCAGCTCTTATGATCTACCGGTCAATATGCCTCAACCCAAAAATGTCGGGGTAGTTATGGCAGGGAACATCCCGCTGGTGGGTTTTCATGATTTCTTATCAGTATTCATTTCAGGGCATAAGGCTATTATCAAGACCTCCTCGAAAGACGAAACCCTAATAAAGCACCTGGTCGGCAAACTGGCGGAATGGGATAAAGCTGTAGAAGGGTGTGTCTCATTTGCCGACATGCTGAAAGGCTGTGATGCTTATATTGCCACCGGCAGCAATAATTCAGCCGGGCACTTTGAATATTACTTCGGAAAATGGCCACATATCATCCGCCGCAACAGAACCTCAGTAGCCATTGTCACCGGCGAAGAAACCAGCGAAGAACTGGCAAAACTGGCTGATGATGTGTACCTCTATTTTGGCCTGGGCTGCCGGAATGTGACCAAAATTTATGTCCCTGCAGGCTATGATTTTGTTCCCCTGATCACCGCTTTTAAGAAATACGATTTCCTGGCCGATCATCATAAGTACAAGAACAATTATGATTATAACCTGGCCCTGCATCTCCTGAATAAGAAATACTACATGAGTAACCCCTCCTTGTTGCTTGTTGAAGAGTCCTCCCTGTTCTCTCCCATCAGTCAACTGAACTATGAGTTCTATGACAATCCCGACAAATTGGCCGACTCTCTAAAGGTTAACAAGGACCTGCAATGTATAGTGGGCAGGGGTTTCGTCCCATTTGGACAAAGCCAGGTTCCGGCCATTGCAGATTATGCCGACGGGGTTGATACCCTTGCTTTTCTTTGCCGCCTGTAAAACGGGGCTTTTTATTCCCCGCAAATGGCATTAAATTTACATGGACAGTAAAGTACGAAGACCTTAGTAAAGAATTGTTAAACTAAACCGTTGGTAAACAAAGATGGCCTGACAGTTTGTTACTTTGTTAAGCAATGGCACAGAATATGAAACAATTGGTCCTTGCAAACAAAAAATCTAAAAGTATATAGCACTATGAAACTTAAACAACTTTTTCTGATCGTTGCTGTGAGTGCAGCATCAGCCGTTGGCAGTGTGTGGGTATATGGTAAACTGACCAGTAAAAAAGATGGATTTGCTCAAACCACCACCGATGGTAAACTCCCGGTTAATTATGCCGGTTTTTATGACAATGTAGCGACAGCTGCTGACCCGATTGACTTTACAAAAGCCGCCGGTTCCGCTGTTCCTGCTGTAGTACACATTAAAACAAAGATCCCGGCTAAGAAAATAAGTAACCTGAACCGCAGCCGCGGCAACAATAGTATGGATGATTTCTTCAACCAGTTTTTTGGCGAGGGTTTCGGACCGCAGGTACAACCGGAACAAAGGGCATCGGGTAGTGGGGTGATCATCAGCGAGGATGGTTATATCGTAACTAATAACCACGTTGTATCTAATGGCGGTGATGGAGTTGCCGACGAGATTACCGTAACATTAAGCAATAAGAAAACCTATAAAGCGAAAGTGATTGGCCGTGATCCAAGTACCGACCTCGCAGTATTGAAAGTGGATGCCACCAATCTTCCTTACCTGATCTACGGTAATTCTGATGCCGTTAAATTGGGTCAGTGGGTATTAGCCGTTGGTTATCCCCTGACACTTGAAACAACTGTTACGGCAGGTATCGTGAGTGCAAAAGGAAGGGCTATCGGTATCAACCAGCGCCAGAGCAACAGCCCGATTGAATCGTTTATACAAACTGATGCCGCCATCAACCAGGGAAACAGTGGTGGTGCATTGATCACTACCGATGGGCAACTGGTAGGAATTAACTCAGCTATCCTTGCTCCGAATGGAACTTATGCAGGTTATGGTTTCGCCATCCCTGTAAACCTAGTAAAAAAGATCGTTAATGATCTCGTGAAATATGGTGATGTTAAAAGGCCTTATCTCGGTATCTCTGCTGCAGAAGATAAATATGATGCGGGTGATGGTGCCTATGTTGGCCTGGTGGCTCCTGATGGAGCTGCTGCTGAAATAGGTTTGAAAAAAGGTGATGTGATTACCAAGATCAATGATATCGCAATTGCTTCATGGCCTGAACTGCAGGGAACTGTTGCTTCTTACAATGCCGGAGATAAAGTAAAGATCACTTACAAGAGAGGCGATAAAGAATTTAACGGTACCGCTACGTTGAAAAGTAAAGTAGGTTCTTACGAAGAAGTGGCTAAGACTGATATCAACCAGAAATTAGGCGCTGAGCTGGAGAACCTGAGTAAAGAAAAGGCAACTAAATTAGATATAACTGGTGGCGTGGTTGTTAAATCAATCACCAGTAAAGACAGCCCGATCGGCAGAACAAGGATCCAGGAAGGTTTTGTGATCACCAGTGTGAATGGAACAGAGATCAGCAGTATTGAACAATTAGCCAGGATGATCGCAAGGACAGATGGCAGCGTTCGCCTGGAAGGTATTTATCCCGGTTATGATGGGTCTTATACTTATCCCCTGAACCTGGATGAACAATAATTAATACGGAAGAGACTTAATAAAAAAGCCGCTTGAATTGCAAGCGGCTTTTTTATTAATACAATTAATTATGATCACTTCTCATATACTAAATACTCCCAGGGCTGCATCTCAAAACTTTTCTCCGTGGTAAAATCATTAGCAGCTCCCGAGAAAACGTTCTTAAAAATCCCTTTCAGGTTTTCATCCGTAATATCAAAATGCAGATCCTTTGTTGCAGATAGGTTCAGTACCACCAGCACTTCCCTGTCGGCACTCTTTCTTAAATAAGCAAGGATATGCCCCTCATCCGTGGTAGCGAGGTGAATTGTTTTTACAGTACTATCTCCCCCACGCAAGGCGGGGTTATTTTTTTTGAGGCCAAATAAAGTTTTATAAAAATCATGCAGCTCATTTTTACCGGTCCAGGGGATCGGGTCTTTCTCAAAAAACTCCAGTCGTTTATTGATCAGCGGCAGTTCCTGGCCGGAGTAGATCAGCGGCACACCATTCCAGGTGACACTGAATACGGCTAAGGCTTTGGCCATATCACCATACTTTTCATACTCCGTACCATTCCAGCTGTTCTCATCATGATTGCTGGTGAACCAGGCCCGCATAGAGCCATCCCCAATGGCACTATACCGGTACAGGATTGAATCAAGGGCACTCAATGGCAAATGCTGCTGGTAGAAATCCTTTGTCTTATGCATCCATGTCCAGGTATAACTGGCATCAAATACTTTTCCATAATCCGGTGTTTCCAGTTCATCAAATTCACCCAGCCAGAACAACGGTTTCACTGCATCCACTTCCGGTCTTGCCTTTTGCCAGAAATGCAATTCCACCCAACTGGCCAGGTCGCAACGAAAACCATCAATATCACATTCCGTAACCCAGAATTTCATGGCATCAATCATGGCCTGCACGGTGGACGGGTTATTAAAATCCAGTTCAATGATATCATCCATGCCGGAAGCA
>JAEUVP010000545.1 GCA_016786805.1 Chitinophagaceae bacterium
TCCACTTTTAATTTTTCCATATCAACAGGTTTTGCTTCTTCTTTGGATGAAGAACAGGCAGCAAAAACAAATACGGCCATCCCCAGGACGGCTAAGCTTAGTTTGGTTCTCATTGTAATTTTTTTTAGGTGAAAAGAAGCAGAAGGTAGCACTAATATTCCGGAATATTTTTACTACCCCTAATTAACCTCAGCTCTTCAAAACCGCCAGTTTCGAAACCATATACTTTTGCCTACGGCTATTTCTTCCAGCCGGGTCTCCCGGAAGTATCCAGTGCAAATGATGAACAACGACAGGTTCCTGGCAGGACTCACCTGGAAAAAACAATACCGGGCAGGGTCACTTGCAGCAATTATGTTTTTTGTAACTTCAATAATCACCATTAAACCAACACAAATGAGCAACAGCACCACCACTGCGGAAGCTTCTCCAGCTATTAGTTTACTGTACAACCTGATGGCGCAAAAAGATACCCCACTGCCCACACCCGATGAAATGACCGGCGCCGGGATTGCTGCCGAAGATGTTGCTTTTATCCAGGAAATTGTGATGGTAACCCGGGAAAATAACCGGCAGCTGCAACTATACTTTGATGAAGCGAATAAACCGGTGCTGGAAAAAAGAATAAGCAATGCCCTGATAATGGAAGAAGAAGCTGGTAAGAGTGGAAAGAAAACGATGGAACTGGTGGCGGAACTCAAAGAGTCATTGATCAGTAATGCCACCGGTACCCTGACTGCTTATAACCGGGTCATCCTTTTTTATAGTATTGCCTTTTTCCTGGGTATTGCGATGATGGTCGCTGCGGTGGTGTTCGGGGCCATGGGTAAAACGGTACTTGCCGTGGCCTTTGGCACCATTGGGCTGATCGATATTGTCACCTATTTTGTAAAACTTCCGGCCAATAAGATCCAGGAAAGCCGGAGCAACCTCTCGCAGTTACAGGTAGTGCTCCTGGTTTGGTTGAAAGACCTTATCAACAATGAAGTCTTGTCAGGGAAGCTGATCAATAGCACTTCCCCATCCATCAAAGATTATAAAGACTTAGCGGATATAAACATTGAAAACACCGGCAAATTGCTCAACATGATTGAGAGCATGGCCGAGCCCAAAAACTGATCAGGGTGTAGGTTTATTTTTTACAAGAAATTAATTTTACCCCATAACAGCAACCAATATGAAAATTGAAAGAGTCTATAAACTGGTCTTCGGCAGTGTGTACCCGCATTACCTTAAAAAAGCGGAGACCAAGGGCCGCAGCAAAGAAGAACTGGATACTATCATCTGCTGGCTCACCGGCTACACACCCAAACAATTGCAGCAACAGATAGACAAGAAGGTGGATATGGAAACCTTTTTCGCTGAAGCAAAGCTTCACCCCAACGCCTCCAAGATCACCGGTGTTATTTGCGGCTACCGGGTAGAAGAGATCGAAGACAAACTCATGCAAAAGATCCGTTATATGGACAAACTCATTGATGAACTGGCCAAAGGAAAGGCCATGGAGAAAATTCTGAGAAAGTAAGAACACCTGGTTTCAACAAAGCAGTTTACCGCTGAATGACCCCTAAGTACAATTACTTTTTCTTTCTGGCTTCATATTTGCAATTTTGGTTGTCAAACTAACAGTAACAGCCAGTTATGAAAAAAAAATTGAAGAAAATTGGAAAGATCACAGGAATAACACTGCTGGTACTGATCGCCGCCGCCTTTTTAATTCCCATACTATTTAAAAAACAGATCACGGAGCTGGTCAAAAAAGAGATCAATAAAAGCCTTACTGCTAAAGTTGATTTTAAAGATGTAAGCCTGTCCCTGTTCCGGCATTTCCCTAAAGTTTCCATTTCACTCGAAGACCTGTCGGTGGTGGGCACGAATGAATTTGCAACAGACACTCTCCTTTCTGCTAAAACACTGGATGCTTCCGTGAACCTGGTCAGTGCCATCAAAGGAAAAGATATAAAAGTATATGGCGTTTTTGTACAATC
>JAEUVP010000503.1 GCA_016786805.1 Chitinophagaceae bacterium
CGTACAGGTGGCTTATTCCGGGGCTACTGGTTTTACCAGCGCCTTGCTGAATGCGGCTTCCTTCACCAACAAAGGATTTGAAGTGGATCTGAAACTGACGCCATTGGTTAAACTGGGCCAGGTGAATATCGATTTCAAAGCTAACTACACTTACCAGACCAATGAAGTAACTAAGATCATTGAAGGTGTGGATGAGTTGGGTGTGGGTAACGGCAATTATGTTATTACAGGAATGCCAGCTTATACATTCAAGCTGACAGATTATGTTCGTGATGCAGAAGGACGTGTTATTATTAATCCTACAACAGGTTATCCTTCCGTTGATCCGGTACTAAAGAGTTTTGGGAGGACTGCTCCAAAACATATTATCGGTCTCAGCCTGAATGTAAATTATAAAGGTCTTGCTTTCAGCGCTGTGGCTGACTACCGCGGAGGTAACCAGATATTCACCGGTAACCTGGGTACTGCTATGGATTTCTCGGGTATCTCTAAAAGAAGTGGCCAGAATGCACGTCAGCCATTTGTATTCCCGAACTCTTCTTATTTCGATGGCACCAAGTATGTTCCAAACACAGACATTTATACGGTGAGTGGTGGCTATAATTTCTGGTCACAAACTGTTAACACCAATGCGAACACCAACTACCTGGTTGATGGTTCATTCTGGAAGATCAGGGAAATGAGCTTAAGCTATAACCTGCCTGCTAAATGGTTAGGCTTTACTAAAAATGCAATTAAAGGTGTGAACGTGGCACTGACTGGAAGAAACCTGTTTATGTTCCTGCCTAAAACAAACGAGTGGACTGATCCGGAATTTTCCAACACCGTTGGTAATGCTCAAGGAGTCAGCGGCCTGGATAATATCCCTCCAACAAGAATTTTCGGTCTTAGCGTAACAGCATCGCTCTAACCCTGTAAATGATTAATAATATGAAACTGAAAAAACTAATATACATGATCCCGTTGGCTGCCATTGTGGTAGCGACCGGATGCAGAAAAAGCCAATTCAATATTAACCAGAATACGAATAGTCCGACCGACAGTACAGTTACTTATGATGTTGTGTTACCCGCTGCCTTGCATGCTACAGGTGCAAATGTGGTCGCTATTCCCTGGGGAACAACACAGAACTGGATGGGCTATTGGGCAAGGTCAGGTACTTATGCCCCGAATGTGGCGGAAGAAACGTATGAGATCACCACTACATTCAATACAACGATCTGGAATGCCTGCTATGATAATAACTACGATTACCAGATCGTGCAGACCAAAGCCGCAAAGGCGGGTGCCGGGTTTTATGAAGGTATTGCCCGTATTATGAAGGCACATAACTTCCAGGTACTGGTGGATGTGCACGGTAATGTTCCTTATTCTGAAGCGTTAAAAGGTGCAGCCAACCCCACTCCGAAATATGATAATGGCCTTGATATTTATAAAGACCTTCTTCGCCAGATCGATGCGGGTATTGCTTTAATTAAAGCTGCTAATACTGCAACAAATGGCCCGAATAAGGATATTGCCAAGAATGATATCATGTTTGGAGGTAATAAAACCCTTTGGGCAAAATTTGGTAATACACTTAAACTGCGTTTACTGATCCATGCATACGCTGTTACTGCTATTGACAAAGCAGCTGAGATCGCAATCATCAATGCTGAAGGAAGTGGATATCTAGGGATTGGAGAAAATGCACAGGTTCAGCCCGGCTATACAACCGATAAACCTAACCCATTTTATAATACATATATAGCCACTACAACCGGTGCTCAGACAGCAGCGAATGTATTTTTCAGGGCCAATAAATGGGGAATTGATTATTACAAGTATAATGCTGATCCAAGGCTTAACCGCGTTTATGTGGCCGGAAGCGGCGGAATGGTTGGTGTAGCTTACGGATTACCACCCACTACCGCCAATAATGCATCTGTGATTGCTGGTATCGGGCCAGGGATTGGTAAAACGAGTACTTCTCCTCAATGTATCATTTCATCATCGGAAAGTTTCTTCCTGCAGGCTGAAGCAAGGCTCAGAGGATTTATCACCACAGGTCCTGATGTACAAACGCTCATGACAAATGGTATCAACGAAAGCTTTGCTTACCTGGGAGCAGGAAGTGCAGCCAGCTATATCTCTGGTAATGCAGGCTATGCGGATGTGGATGTAACTGCAGCCGGTAATACCCCGGGAACTCCTGGTGTCCAACCGCTGGGTGGAATTTTTACGGTCTTATCCCAAAAATGGTTTGCGCTAAATGGTATCAGCACACTTGAAATATGGACAGATTACAGAAGGGTGCCTTATAAAGAAGTGCGCAGTGCCTCTACTGTTACAGATCATTTTGTGTATGGTGCAGGAGTTGGGTATGATGCGGGACCCACTATTTCCGTGGCCCCCCAGAATACATCCTCCAAGATCCCGGTGCGTTTTCTTTACCCGCAAAGTGAGTACAATTATAATGCAGCAAATGTTGCCAGCCAGGGTACCATTGACAGGTACAGCAGGATATTCTGGGACTTAAATTAAAAATACTATCAAACTAAATTTCATAATATGAAAAAAGTTATTTTATCATCTGTTCTTTTTGCTTCCCTGGGGCTCTTCCTCACCGGATGTTTAAAAGACAAAGGTTTTGATAACGGGGAATATGGCATTAACGACCCCGATACCCAACCTCCGGGTGTTGGTTTCCCGCTGGCCGCCAGTGCTAAATATACTGTAGGCCTGGATGTATCTGCCACTGCGCAAGTGGTGAATGATGTAGTATATGTTAACCTGGAATCAGGTTCTGCGGCGCGGGCTGATGTACAGATCACCCTTACTTTAAATGATGCGCTGAGGACCGCTTACAACACTGCTAATGGAACAAATATCCTGGCGTTATCGTCCACCCTGTATAATGTGGCCACTACCATGACTATTCCTGCAGGTGCCAGAAACGTGCAGATACCTATTACGGTATCAAACACAACAGGTCTTGATCCTAATGCCTCCTACGGTGTTGGTATCACTATTTCTGCGGTTACGGGTAACTATACCATTGCCAGGAATTTGAAAAACCTTTTCCTTGAGTTTACTATTAAGAACAAATATGATGGTAAATACCAATTGACGGGTTTTCATAACCGTCCCACACTGGATCTGCCTTACGATGAAACAGTGCATATGATCACTTCAGGACCTAACAGTGTATATATGTACTGGCCTGCTTTAGGTAGTGCTGCGCATCCCATTAACGGAGGTACTACATACTATGGTAGCTTTACTTCGAATTTCATATTCAATCCAACTACTAACTTATTAACTGCATGGGATATGACTCCATATGCGACTACATTAAGTACACAGGTTGGACCAGCGTTAGACAGCCGTTATGATCCGGCCACTAAAACTATCTATGCCCAGTTTTATTACAACAATAACCCCGGCGCAAGACGTTTTACTGATACCTTAAAATACCTGGGACCCAGATAAAGTTATATCAGCCCGGCAAACTGAAACGAAAGATCCATTGTGTAGTTTGCCAGGTAAAATTCTCATGTAGCGTTATTTTAGAATAAAACGCTAGCGCAGGTAGTTTCTACTACCTGCTTATTTTTTCAGATGATCTCTGTAAACAATTTTTGAAACCAGCCAGGGGCCAAAGAATGTACCGTGGAAACTAAGGTAAGGTATTTGAATTTTTAAATTTAATGGATGGCGATTGCCTGCTTACCATCAAATTTGTTTATGGATATAGTGCTTCCCGTTATTCAAGTAAGGTGGGATTTTGTTGACAGTAAATGTGTTTCTGTAGATAATAACATTGCTGAATTTCTATTTTGCATTTATTTGCTGTTATATACCATGAAATTCAAGGGCATCTAATTACCGGGAGTACTGCATCCGGGCAAAACAATAATTAATTATGACAATACATTCAGTTTTACAATTTACAAGAACATGGATTCCCCTATTAATAGTTCTCCTGTTTGGTTCCATAAATTCTGTGTATGCTCAAAACAACCTTCCGGAATTTAATGATAAGCCGGCATATTATGATGCCGGTACCAGGCAACTAAAGGAGTTGGAAAAATCGCAGTATAATAAAATTGCAAAAGCGAAGGGATTGTTTAAAGCAGAGGCAGGTTATTTTATTAACGGGACATCTTCTCCTGTCAAGATCGCCAAAAAGGAAGAATTGCAATTTGTTGTCAAAGTTGCTGCCGGGGCAGACCCATCGTCGGTTTTAGACCTTGGCCGGTTTGAAGTAAGAAAAGATCAGCGGGTTTTCATCATTGCGACGGCAAAAACTGGTAGTTCATCCACTTCTTTTGAGAAGATCAATTTTGAAGTAAAGAAAATCAAAGAAGGTTATTATTACCTGGTGGTGAAGAACCTCGAAAAGGGAGAATATTTTTTTGGTTCTGCTGAGTTTATGTTTGCTTTCAGTGTTGAATAATAAATTTAATATTCTTGAATGAATTCCGGATCGTAGCTGTCGCTTTCCTGAGCTTTTATCGCCGCTGAAGTAATGTTTGTCGCAGTATTGGCAGTTTGCTGTTTACTTCTTTTCAGTGTGTTGATAAATTTCTGTCCAGCTTTACCGCCTGACCGTCACAGGGCCCGGGTCCTAATTTTCCTGCTTTTAATGTTAGCTGCAGTTCCTGGTAAGGTCAGACTACCTTTGATCCCTGCATAAAATGACTCTATCTTCCTGCAGCAACTGGCATAATTTACATTGATATCCCGGTGTCCTGTTAAACTGGTTGACGTAAACAGCTTTTTCATAGACTATATTTTACAATCGTAGACAAATAGCAATAGTTCATGCGGAAATCAAGTAAATTACCTCCGGTTTGTTTTGAATTTTATGAAGGGCTTATTAAAAAAGGAATTAACGGTCAGTATATTTATCGGAGCTTCTTATTTCCTTCTGTGGGCAGCGGCTTTATTTATTTCTGCTGATTTTAATGGCCGGGAATTCCTGGTCGCTTATAAATATTTCTGCTGGCAAAATTGTTATGTTTTATTTCTCTCTTTACTGATCTTTCATGTACTACTGAAGTTTATCAGCAGGCGGGCCTATAAATTTATTTGGATCGCGGTTTTTTCAATTTTAGTGTTGCTGCTTTTAACTGCCGGTTACCAGGCGTGGCTTGCACTGGGGATGCGTGCGGGTATGTACCCGGAGGCAGAAAAAAAATTAATCAGCAGCGGGTATATAATACGGGGAATTATATATCAATTATACGGCATCGCTTATTTTAGTTCTATCAAATTATTATTTGGTATTTCCAGTTTGAAAAACAGGAATAGCCAGCTTCAACTGGAAAAGAAAACTGCTGAATTGAATTATTTAAAATCGCAAACCAATCCTCAATTCCTGTTCAATACATTAAATAATCTTTATGCCCTTGCTGAAGACAGATCCGCATTGACGGGCGGGGCTATCCTGCGTTTATCGGAGATACTTCGTTATATGTTGTATGAATCGGATACCAATTTGGTCGCTATCGGGAAGGAAATTCAAATCTGTAAAGAATATATTGAACTGGAGAAGATGCGATACGATGATTCGCTGGTTATTGAAATTTGCGGGGAAGTTGAGGATCCCGACCTGTTAATCCCTCCTCTATTACTTATCCCGCTGATTGAAAACGCATTTAAGCATGGTGTAGCTGAAACTATTAACAAACCTTTTATCCATATCAGCTACTCAATTAAAGAAAGGAGATTATTTTTCGACGTAGAAAATTCAATCAGCCGCACCGGGAGCAAGGTTATCGGGTTAGGTAACCTGCGGAAGCAATTGGACCTGTTATTTACTGATTACAAACTGGACATAAATATAAAGGAAACGAGTTTCCAGGTAAGTTTATATATTAATCTCGATAGTTATGCAAAGGTATAAGTGTATTATAGTGGAAGATGAGCCACTCGCAACCGGAATATTAAAAAGTTATATTCAACGGGTACCACACCTTGAACTAGATGGGGAATTCAGGGATGCTATCAGTGCCGGCAGCCACCTGCAGGAACTTGCCACTGACATACTGTTCCTGGATATCCACCTGCCCGAATTGAAAGGACTGGATTTTTTAAGAACACTAACAAAATCCCCGGCAGTTGTGCTTACTACGGCCTATCACCAATATGCCGTGGAGGGCTTTGAATTAAGCGTATCTGATTACCTGCTTAAACCCTATTCATTTGACCGGTTCCTGCTTGCTGTCAACAAGGCCATCAAACAAATCCAGGCTAATCAGGTCCCCGTTATTTCCCCTGTACCCGGTGATAATTTTCTTTATTTAACTATTGAAAGAAGGAAGGTGAAAATTATTTTTGATGATATTGATTATATAGAAAGCAGCAGGGAGTATGTTAAAATATTTACGGAAAAGGCTATGCATATTTCGAAAGTGAGAACGTCGGAGCTGGAGAAAATGCTCCCTGTAGAAAAATTCAGGCGGATTCACCGTTCCTTTATTGTGGCCACCGGAAAAATTGATTCTTATAACAAAGAGTTTGTAGAAGTAAGGGGGAAAAAAATTCCCATTGGCGGTGGCTTTAAAAAGGATATTGCTTTTTTTAAGAAGGGGTGATTCGTATCAGGCATGGCGCAGCCAGGTAGTTGTTATGAAGGAATTCCAGGATGGTTCTATGCGGGAAATTCAACCAGGTCAGGTGTTTTGGTACAGTATTATTTTTGGAATTTAAACTTGCCCCGTACTTCCGGATCATCACCAAATCCTGCGGGCTTCAATTCCCATCAATCAGCGGAGCCGTGCAGGCATTTACTTACCGAAACATATTCTTAATTGGAATGTTCAGGTTCACAACCGTTTTTATTGTACCCCGTACTTCAGTGACAAATCTTTCAACCGGGGACAGGGCTGCAAATAATTTCAAAACGAGACATTACAGGTGAACATCAGTTTCGTTACCGGCGTCATTAGGATTTCAATACATGACTAAGTTTAGAGCAGGTGAAACATTGGACAAAAAATAGCAGGTAGTAGAAACTACCTGCGTACATTACCAACCACGGTAATGAAGGCGTTGGATTTTAGCCCAACCAAACTAACGCGTTTGCATCCAAATGGGGACTTTTCACTGCTGAGGAGGATGTGCCTTTTACAAAACCACCACTATTGATTACACGAGAGCGTTTAGTAAAGTTTATATTCCTGAATCTTGACAACACTGGTTTCTTAACCGTTGCAATTAACTTGAAAATTGATCAACTATTTTCAATCAGCCCCGGAATTATTATTTGGAATGCTATAGTGGTTCTTTTGAAAAGAATTATTTCCGTCATTTTAACTATCGTATTATTATTTCAAAAATAGCAATCCAAAGATGATGATCATTAATCAGGTAAGTGTTTCTGTAGAACTAATTTCTCTATTTGTAGCTCTTGCTATTCCAGTTCAATCTGCCAGTTGTTGCTTGCAGGCGATTGTTTTCTTTTTGTTGACAAATCCATGTTGTATCCGGGTCAACCAGGTGGTAAATTGACAGGTACTTTGCATCTTGTTGATAAGGTCATTGTAAAGCCTGTAGCCAAAAAACCGGTTTCGGTGGACAGAATATATTCAAGAGCAACATTTCGTCCTGTATTCGGGTCATTCAAAGGAAGGGTCTGTACTGACAGCATTCCTGGTGTTTTAAGGATCGGCGGTAATAATTGTATTATCCTGTTAAGCCGGGACCCGATTTGAGATTTTTTTCTCCGTTACAAATTCCTTTTGCCACGTATTAAATTATATGTGATTTAAAACAGGACGATATGAATAATATGAAAGGATCAGCCCTGGTCTACATGGTACTACTAGTACAAACACTCAGTTGCTCTGAGAGAAATTCGGTTCCTGCCCCCGGTCCCCCATCCGGCAGTAGTGAAAAAAAATTTATGAAACTTGAAGAAGCATTAAATCACCCTGATACCGGTTTTGTAAACCTCGTCAATATTATAAGGGGCAGTGTCGGAACGAATGGCCCGGGAAGCAAAGTTGTCTGGAGCAGAAAAAATGATTTCCATCTGGGTTTATTTGTTTCTGCTAATCATGTCTATGGCGTAAATTCATGGTCTTCCCTGCCGGAAGAATTTGTTGATATACAGTCCATCAATAACGGAATTTTTCTTGGCTCTCAACTACCCGCGGCCAATGGCAGTATTCGTTTGACCAATGAACTCAATGCCAATTTCGGACTTTATCACCCGGCCATTCCGTCCAATACCAGCAATGCAACCATACTTCCGAAGGATGATTTTTACCTGGGAATAATCGATAACCAGCGGGTTGCCGAAAATGGTTTTGGTATCTATCCCAATTTTGTTCAAACTACAAAGCCCCTGCAAATGTTTGATCCCGGTAACAGAACAAGTAACGCTCAAACATGGTCAGGTGTAAATACGAATGATATGATTATTGCAGTTGGCTATCCCCAGGATAAAGTTACTTACCCTAATGGTGTAATTTCAAGCGGCAAAATATATTCTACCGCTGAGGCAGAAAGTATTATCCGGTCTTTACACCAACAAGGAGATGTTGAAGGTGATATTCCCTATAACCCGGAAGTGGAATTCCTGGCTAATGTAAAGGCTATTGCAGGTATGAGTGGCGGAGGCGTTTTTAATGCCCGGGGGCAATTACTTGGCGTTATGGTCAGAGCGACGGAATTGAATGGAGAACCTGTGTTGAGGGTTGTCCGGATCACCTATATTAAACAACGGTTCAGCACATTTTTTAATGCGCTCCAGGTTCATGAAAAAAATAAGGTAAGGCCATTTGTTAGTGGTGAGTTGCCCTGATACTGATGCAACGCTGACTTGAAAGCATCCTGGATTTGCTTATGGTTCTGTGAAAGTATCATTTAAGCAGTGCGCAACTTAATTCCCGGGTGCAGGCTTCTTTAAATAGAAAAATATTTCAAAGCCGTTGTCGAAGTTCCTGGTTATTGTACTGGTTAATTCCCATCCTTCATTGCCAAGTATTTCCAATGCTTCATGGCGTAATGTTGTGGCAGCCACTGCTTTTCGTATTTGTTCAGGCACAGCCAGGCCATTGACCCACTGTTTTATTTGTCCATAGCTGATTTGGTATATGAATTCAGCATACGCAAATCGCGGAGTGTCCCTGTTTTTCCAATCACAATTCTCTTCAGTCACCATGTATTCCATGGGAGAAAGTCCAGTAAGCACGAAATGGGGTTTCCCGGTTCCTGTATGGCTTTCATTGGCATAAATTGGGTTCAGCGATATAAAGGTGAGTGCAAGGAATATTGTTTTCATTGTCCTGAATTTATCTGTATAGGAAATTTTGTTACTTTCTGTGAGCATGGATGATTCTCGTCTGCTTATCAAAATACAATTACAGGTGCTGATTTGGAAAAACTACCTGCAGTATCTGTTGTCGCTATTGTATTTGAAATAACGGCTCCCCCTCTCTTTACCACTGTCGTAACTGTCTGGCCAGGTAATCCTCCATTTCCTGATACGGCAATATTGGCTGCTGTAACATTAATGGCATAAGTGATTTCCTTTGTCCAGGGCAGGGTAGCAAGTGGTTCGTTAAAAGTACTTCCGGTTGCAATGGTATACGAGGCTATTTTGCCGGCAGGGAAGTTTCCGCTACTCTCATACTTTATTACTCTTGATGTATTGTTGTTGTTATTATTAACCCTGCTGCAGCAGAAATTCAGCTGGACAATAATCAATATGAATATAAAGCCGGTTAAATTTATTTTCATGCGTAGCCATTTTCAACGAATAACAATCTTTTTTGTACAACTATTTGAGCGTTTTATAAGGAAGATATCCCGGCTCTATAATTTGGTGAGCTATCCACTGCAGTTGGCAGACTATTACCTTACATCTGCAGACGGAATCTTAAAGGAAGGAGAAAGAACCTTACTTTACAAGCGGTATAATTTCATGAAGAATGACCCGGGGAAATTAAAGTACCTGCTTTGAACATGCTTTCAGCTCTTGTCCTGTCAATGGACAATGCAAGTAACTCTGATTTGCTTTACGGCTACCGGATTTATCGACAGACGGAGGCCCGGAGTACAGATGTAAAGCACAGGCTCTGCCTGACAACTTTCGCTTGTAAATACTTCAGCCATTTAATACAGGTTACTTTACACTTATTTATTTCCGTAAATTATTTCAATTGATAGTTGACTGTGAAGCTGACTGACAATGTGTGAAGTTTCCTGTTTTTTGTAGACTGAAAGAGTTCTTCGGTAGATGGACTGTTAATTTACACGACGAATTTTGTTTCTTTACACTCAACACAGCAGCAAGTAGGCGAAATACTTTGCACCCTGAATGAAATGCTTAAAATGCCCGGTGGCTCCTTCCAGGATATAATTGAATGTCGGAGTAATGGCTAAAAGGATAGCAGGTACAGCAAAGGTCTCCGGCTTTCTGTAGTGTTGCAGATAAATTTTTATTAAACTTTTAATTTAATCTAAGGTGAAAAAAATCGTTTGTGTTTTTACGTTATTTATTCTTCTAACTAATATGGCGGAGGCTCAAAAGTATGGTTATAATAAAGGTGATAAATTGTTAAATGCCGGCGTAGGCGTAAATTCATATTACGGGGCCGGTTTGCCTATAAATATTTCATTTGAGACAGGTATTACCCCGGAAATAAGCGTGGGAGCCAGTTTTGATTATTTATCGTGGAATTATAAGCCTGTCTCTATGTCAAATTATAAGTTCAATGCGCTCTACTTTGGTGCGAGGGCTTCCTATCATGTTAACGAGCTGCTTAACATTGATAATGAAAAGATTGATTTGTATGGAGGTGCAACAATAGGGTACAGGTCTTTTAGCTGGAAGGACAACTATTCCAATAATACGCTAAGCGGAAAATATGGAAACGGACTCTTCTTTGGAGGATATATCGGAGGCAAGTATTACTTTACCAGTCAAATCGGGGCCTTTACTGAATTAGGAGCCGTTGGATCCACCAATGCACGCTTCGGAGTCGCTTTCAAATTCTAAAACAGCTGCGCGGGTAATCATCTACGTTTTGCGAGCGGGCAGGTAGATGTTTGAAATCAGACAGCGGGTCCGGGAAATCAGCAATGACCCTGCCCGGAATTGAATTTATTTCGATCCTGGTGAGGTAATGAATACGGTATGGCCCGGACATTTTACTTCGCCTCGTTTATGAATAATGAAAATACCTTTATGAAAGATAACTTCCAAAGCCTGCCTGCATGGTTGGGGTCCCGGAGTTTCCGAGCTGTTATTAAATAGATACAATTTATTAATTTTAAAGTTGTGATCTATAGTTGACAGCGAATTTATATGCAATATATTATTGGGGTTTTCCTCTCTTTGTTCTTGGCGGTGCTCATCTTTACTAAAAAGGGCCGCAACCTGGCTGATGTTATTTTGGGTTGTTGGATGCTTGTTATAGGAATTCATATTTTAGGGTATTATACTTTTGTTTCTTCGTTAATTTATGAATACCCTGCACTAACATGGCTGAACCTGCCTTATGTATTTTTACATGGTCCCTTACTTTACCTGTATACAAAAGCGCTTACTAACCCAGAGTTATTTAGGTCAAAGCTGTGGCTATCCCATTTCATACTCCCCCTCCTGATGCTATTTTCCACATTTCCGGTTATGTTTTTGCCGGAAAATGAAAGGTTGATGGTTTACAAAAATAACGGGGAGGGCTATGAAAGTTATTTGTTTGATTGGACAACTTTATTGGTTATTTCCGGGGTAGTATATATTATCCTTACCGGTGTATTACTTTATCATCACCAAAAGCGTATCCTTAACCAATTCTCTTACCAGGAAAAAATTAACCTCAATTGGCTCAAATTTCTGCTCTTTGGAATGGGAATTACCTGGGCCATTATCATATTTGGGAGCAGTGACAATTGGATTTTTTCCACTTCATCTTTCTTTTTAGTTTTTATCGGTTTTTTTGGAATAAAACAGGCAGGAATATTTACAGAACAGCATGTGGAGCCTGCGATAGTCGAAGAGCGGGCTGCGGAAGTTATAACTAAGGAGGATCCTGGCATAGAAAGAAAGAAATACGCCAAATCCAGTTTGAATGAGGATACAGCCAGGGGCCTTCAACATCGTTTAAGGGTGTTGATGGAAAATGACAGGGTATTTGCGGAACCTGAACTGACGTTAACAGATTTGGCAAACAGGCTTCAAATACATCCAAATTATTTATCGCAGGTCATCAATGATATGGAAGGCGTAAATTTCTACGATTATATTAATACCCTAAGAGTGGAAGAGTTTAAAAGATTGGTATCGCTTCCTGAAAGTCAAAAATTTACTTTTTTGTCCCTGGCGTATGAGTGTGGGTTCAATTCCAAAACTGCCTTCAACCGATACTTTAAAAAGGCCACGGGTCATTCTCCTTCTGAATATCTAAAGAGTCTCCAATAGTATTTCTTTTTTCCGGCACAATGGTGAAAGCTTTTCCGCAAGAAGCGGAGTCAAATTTTGTTAAAATTAATTTACTAACATGTTGGCTTTCAATTTTATAACTATGCAGTTTGTGCCACCTTACAAGTAGGGGCGTTTTTGGTAACTGTTTTATTGTAATTCGATTCTTAAATAAAGCCAATTACAATAATGAAAAAAACTCTCCCTTCTGAACGAATCTATTCTTTGGATGCACTCAGAGCCATCATGATGCTATTGGGTATCATTCTTCATGCATCTTTAACCTATGGCAGCCACGATTATGGAAATATATGGCCGATTAAAAGCCCTGGTAATAATATTCTGTTTGACCTGGTAGTTGCTCTGATTCATTTCTTCCGGATGCCGGTATTCTTTGTGGTAGCCGGTTATTTTGGTGCTTTACTATTTTATAAAAAGGGAGCAGAACTCATGTTGATGAACAGGGTTAAACGTATTTTATTACCTTTTTTGGGTGCTGTTTTATTAATTTACCCGGTCGCCATTTTTGCCTTTACTTACACTGCAGCTGCTTTTGCAGGCTCCGCTTCACCTTTTACTATTGCCAGGAAGGCCATTATCTCGGGTGGGTTTCTCCCATTCAATGTTCTTCATTTATGGTTTTTGTATTTCCTGACATTCTATTCTTTTTTGGGTTGGATGTTAGCAAAGGTATTCAGCCGGGATACTGCATTTACCAATTCGGCCTGCAGCGTATTTTCATTTATTCTTCGAAATCCCTGGCTCAGAGTCATCAGTTTAGCAGTTCTTTACTTCATTTGTCTGTTTTGGATAGGGGAACCTTCTATAAGCACCAATAACAAATGGAGTATTGATCTTCCCGTCTTTATGACCTATTTCTTGTTTTTTGAAACTGGCTGGATTATTTATAAAACAAAAAGTCTTGGTTACCTGGGAAAATACCCCAAAAGGCAATTGGGGATGGCTATTTTTTTGTTTTTCGCATTCATATTTACTCCATGGGGAGATTCAGGTGAAATGCTCATTGTACGGGAAATGCTCTCAGCATTATTCGGTGCCCTGTTTATTTTTGGATTTATTGCACTATTCATGACTTTTTTCAACAGGTATTCAGCGCGTCTTACCTACCTGATGGAGGCTTCTTATTGGGTCTATATTATTCACCTGCCGGTTGTAGCGTTCATCCCCGGAACAATCGCTGATTTTGCAATCCCTTTATTTATTAAGTTTTTGCTCTCAGTTTCAATTACAACAATTATTTGCTTTGCGAGCTATCATTTTGCGGTAAGAAACACTTTTATTGGAGCGATTTTAAACGGAAAAAATATTTCAACAGGTAAAAATTAAAGGAATGAAAAAATTATTTGCAGTAAGCATTTTAGTTTTACTGGCATCACCGCATCTTGTTGCGCAAGCTGATGACAGTTTGAAAGTGAGCAGAGCCCAGGTTTCATTTGCTTACCCGGTGAGCACGCATGGAGTATATTCTTTAGAATACTCCAATAATGTCTCTTTTAATATTCTGTTTGGATTGAACAGGGGATTACATGGGGCAGAAATCGGGACCCTATTAAATTTTAATAAAGATGAAGTCAGTGGTTTTCAATTGGCGGGAATTTCAAATATAAATGGAGGATTCTCAAGGGGGTTTTTGTTTTCTGGTGTCTCCAATATTTGCCTGGATTCGTCCGCCGGCCTGCTCGTATCAGGATTACTGAATTATTCAAAGAAAAGTGCAAAAGGGGTTCAGGTAGGTACAATTAATTTTGTTGCCAGGGATATGAAGGGACTACAGGCGGGTGTGTTTAATTATGCAGCAAAACTTAAAGGTGTTCAATTTGGCGTTTTTAATTACTTACGAGATGGCAAAGGAGCCCTGCCAATCGGCCTTTTCAGCGTTGTAAAGAACGGGCATTACGAATTTGAATTTACCGGGGGGGAAGCTATTTTCGCCAACCTCAATTATAAAATGGGGGTAGAACGATTTTACACTATTTTCAAAACCGGATATTCCGTCTATAAAGGCCATCCAATTTATAGCCTTGGGCTGGGATTCGGAAGAAATACTGCCATTTCTGAGAAGCATAAGGTCAGCACTGATTTATCATTTAACCAGATTATTTATAAGAACAACTGGAGTCTCGCCGAATTAAATGTCTTAAACAAGGCTGATGTAAACTATAAGTTTAGTGTTTCTGGCAAAGTTTCACTGTTGGTCGGCCCTTCATTCAATGTGTATTTAACAAAAGTAAAAGTGAATGGTCAATTCGGAACATTAAATATTCCCTATGCTAGTTTTACCAACGAAGGGACGGGTAGTAAGTTATTTATGTGGATGGGAATTAATGCGGGGGTATCAGTAAAACTATAACCTGATCTATGTGTTTAGCCGAATCAATAAAAATGAAAATCTTAAACGGCCCGGGATATGCCTGCGATTGGAGCAGCAACTATAGGATAGTGGCCAGGAACCAGTCACCAACAAAGAACCGGCCTGCCATGAATGGCTTAATTCCCCTCATTTTCAATAGTGAAGGCAATACACCTGCATCAGGGCCTGGCGGATGAACGTTTAAAAATATACAGAGTAGATAATGCTGTTTAAATTGTATTTGGTAGACGATTAAGTGTGTTCTGTTGATTATTGTACGATTTTAATTTATTTTATTTACGTTTAATCCTGTTATAGTGAATTGTATTCAGCTGTATTAAGGAAGGAGGTCATGTAATTCATATAACCTGTTACTTGTTATTCGGTATGGGTAGCCATCCGAGCAGGTTGTTTTATTTATAGTATTATTTCTATGGAAACTGGTAACCTGCGAGATTTATCCTGTTTCCGTTATTCTGCCGTTCTACCTTTTTGGTTCCGGACGCAGGCGGAATATGTTTGTTGCGCCGGAAGTTTATGTTTTTCCTTTTCCTGGTCGGAAAGGTGGTTTTGACATAGAGTTTATATTGAAATAGTGCTTCCTTTTTATAGGATTGCCAACTGATCTTTTACATTACTTCTCCTTTTTTTTGAGTGTATTCGCCAAATTCTTTTGTTTGAATTGTAGTGATAAGTGATCCTTGCTTTTCCCTCAATTGTGTAAAATTACTTCCTGAGAATGCAGGGGCTGTTTTGCTATATTTGCCAACTTATTTTTCAAGACGTAGGATTGGCTGTGCCGCTATGGATAGAATTTTGAGCGAATTACCTCCGGAGGTTTTTTTAGACCTGCCAGAATGGATGATTGAATTTTGAATAATTAGTAACACATGAGGCAGTGCCTCGCAAGATTATGGCAAAAGAAATTACCACCAACCTGTTTGAGTATACGGAAGACAGTATCAAATCGCTGGACTGGAAAGAGCATATTCGTTTACGGCCCGGTATGTATATCGGTAAACTGGGCGATGGCGCCTCACCGGATGACGGGATCTATGTGTTGGTAAAAGAGGTGATGGATAACTGTATTGATGAATACACGATGGGGCATGGTAAAACAGTGGAACTGGTAATAGAAGGAAAAACCGTCACGATCCGTGACTATGGACGGGGTATTCCCCTTGGTAAAGTGGTGGATGTAGTGAGTAAGATAAACACCGGTGCCAAATATGACAGTAAAGCTTTTCAGAAATCTGTAGGCTTAAATGGAGTAGGAACAAAGGCTGTGAATGCATTGAGTAATTATTTTAAAGTAACCGCAATCAGGGAAGGAAAAGAAAAAACAGCTGAATTTGAAAGGGGAGTGCTCATCAAGGAATACAAAGAGGCAAAGACAGGCGAGGAGAATGGAACACTTGTAACCTTTATTCCGGATGAAACAGTGTTTAGAAATTTTAAGTTCATTCCTGAATTCTTAGAGAACCAGATATGGAATTATTGCTTTCTAAATGCAGGATTAAAGATAATTTTCAATGGTAAAAGTTATGTAAGTAAAAATGGGTTGCTGGACCTGTTGCAGCGCAAAACCAATGAAGATGAGATCCGTTATCCTATCATCCACCTGAAAGGTAATGATATTGAAATAGCGCTTTCACATACTAATGAATACGGAGAAGATATATACAGTTTTGTAAACGGGCAGCACACTACACAGGGAGGTACTCACCAGCAGGCCTTCCGTGAAGCATACGTAAAAACGATCAGGGATTTCTATAAGAAAGATTATGATGCATCTGATATAAGAACTGGTATTGTAGCC
>JAEUVP010000058.1 GCA_016786805.1 Chitinophagaceae bacterium
GAAAACACCGCACCAGTATCTTACACAAACAAGAATAGAAGCGGCGAAATTATTACTAGCCAAAGAAGGCATCAGTATCACTGATGTATGTACCATGATCGGATTTGAAAGCCTCGCTTCTTTCAGTTTATTATTCAGGAAGCAAAGCGGTCACACACCCCAGTATTACCGGAATATTGCCTGGCTGAAAAAGAAATTAGCGAAAGAGGAGCCAAAGCGTTTTATTCCGCATTGTTTTATTGAACAGTATAAAATCTGATAGTAGGAAAGCAAGATTCAATAAACCAGTCCTCTCCTTCCTTCCTACATTTGATACAATCAAAAACCAACCAACATGGTAACAAAATTTTCCCACACCACTCTTTTTGTGCTGGACCAGGACAAGGCATATAATTTCTATGTCAACATACTGGGGTTTAAAGTAAATACCGATGCCACGATGGAAAGCGGTTACCGCTGGCTCACCCTCAATCCACCGGAACAACCCGACCTGGAAGTGGTGCTGATGCCGGTGCTGCATGAAAGCATGGTAAAAAGTGATGCCTGCCCCGACGGGTTTGATGAAGAAAGCCGGAATGCTTTTAAAGTGTTACTGGAAAAAGGGATCATGGGTGCCGGTGTACTGTACACGACCGATTGCCGGGCATCGTATGCAGAATTAAAAGCAAAAGGTGTGGACCTGACGGAACCCAAAGAACAATTTTACGGAATTGAATGTGTGGTGAAAGACGGCTGCGGCAACTGGTTCAGTATGACACAGCCGAAAGAGATGTGATCAATAGCGCAGTGCCAGCGGTGTGATACCCGACCAGCGGAACAGGAGCATTTGTCCTTTGCGGGTACGGCATATCAGCATTATAATAGCGAGGGTGATCATCGAATTTTGTTTTTAACAGAAAGCCATAATGGCCTTGGGTGAAGTACGTTCATTTCGTTCGTAATAAAAGCAGGAGCTTTGTTAATTCCATTGTCCTTTTTCTGCTAAATGACTTTGTAGTTGTATTACTACCTGGTCATTTTTTTTGCATAGTAGCTTAAGCGGCTGTTTTTTACGACGTAATTTCTTCACAATTCTTTTTCCATTCTTTCCTTACTTTAGCTTATCAATGAAAAACATGAACGGAAAAGGAATTGTTCTTTTAGCTGTCACCATTATTCTCCTGGCTTCCTGCTCACCCAAGATCAACCCGGAAAAACCCACATTGGCACAAACAAATTTCAAACTGGATTCTTTACCCGTCTCCGAGATCAATGTGCCCATCCAGGTTAGTTTGAAACCTGTTTATGCGATGGCAGAAAAAAGTGTGGACACTTTATTTACTTCTCCTAAATACCCGGATGAATGGATCTATGATGGTTGTGACACCAGGTATAAATATTCCTTCCGCCGCAGTCCTTTACAAATGAAAGCCACCGGCACCTCATTATCATTAGGCTTCACCGGTTATTATAAGATCATTGGTTCTACAAGGGTTTGTGTGGCCGGTGTTGCCGTTTCTCCGTGGACAGCACCCTGCCGTTGTGGTTTTGATGAGCCGGAAAGAAAAGTAAATGTTTCGTTTACCAATTCATTAGCCGTGCAGCCCGATTATAAAGTGAAACTGGCTATCAAAAGAAATGAGCCGCAAGCCCTGGATAAATGCGAGGTCTGTTTCTGGGGACAGGATATCACCAAACAAGTATTGAACGGATTAAAAACCGAACTGGATGCAGCCAAAGCTGATCTGGATAAGAACTATGGCACAGTGGATCTGAAATCAAAATTCCAGCAGGTATGGGACCAGTTGAATAAAGTATATGATCTTTATGGTATGGGCTGGCTGCAGGTGAATCCCCAACGTATCCGCATCAACAGTTTATATGCCCGTAATGATTCACTGAATGTGATACTCGGTTTGTCTGCCAAACCGGTGATCAGTTTTGAAAAACCGGCTGAGCAAAGTTCCTGGTTACCCAATATTACCGACTTCAATAATAGACCAGGTTTCAATATTTTCCTGGATGCTGTGCTGCATTATGATTCATTGAGTAACCTGCTGAATATGCAGGCCAGCGGTAAAGAATTTGACCTGAACAAAGGCCCGGTGAAAAAGAAGTTTATCATCAAAGACGTAAAACTATTC
>JAEUVP010000101.1 GCA_016786805.1 Chitinophagaceae bacterium
TCGGTAAATTACTCCCTTCACCAAATTTTAATTTATCGGGATGTTCGCATTCAGGAACAATAAGTATATCTGGTTTGTATTTTATGATATGATCCGCCTTCTTTCTGAAGGCCATATTGCAATTCCAGGTAATAATTTTCATACTAAGTTTGTTCTTTTATGAATTCAAAATCATAGAATGGATCTGGAATAGCCTTTTGTAAATTAATAAGTCAACAGGAAGCTCTTGACTTCTTTAACCCAGTCTTCCTTATGATCAATCAGGTAATTTTCATGGCCTGCTTTTGAAAAGGTAACCAGTTTTTTGGGCCCGTTGAGATTGTTGTAGATATTATCTGTTTCTTTTCGACTTACTTTTTCATCTTTTCCTCCATACATCAGTAAGGTGGGGATTGTTACCATCTTAGCATATTCAGTTGGTTTGTACGAAAAACCCCAGAAGCCATTTTGTACACCACCCCAGAAAACCAGCAACCCTGCCATCGGGAAAGCAGGTGCATTCATACTTCTGAATCTTACAGCAGTTGTTTCGTATAAGGAACCAAACGGGCACTCTATGATAATGCCAGACGGAGTAAGTGAATAATCATTTATTGATTTCAATACAGCGGCTGCTCCCATCGAAGTGCCAAATAGGAATATTCTTTTTTCCCCTTTGCTAACGAGGTAATCAAAACAGGTTTTAACTTCTTCGGCCTCTTTATAGCCAATGGTTGTTTGCCGCCCTTCTGAACCTCCGGATCCCATAAAGTCTACCAACAAAGTATTATAACCAAGGCGAATGAACTCTTCGGCTTTATCCAGCATAGAAGATTTTTCACCTGAATAACCATGAAAAATAATAACCGTCCCTATGGAACTGTCTGCGTTGATAAGCCAGCATTCAATTTCTTTATTGCTTTGCAGTTTTATAGTTTGAAAAACTCTTTCGGGTTGCCGGATATTCTCCGGTCTTGGGTTATTGACACCCAATAAAAGAGTTTTGATCTTTGCAGCAGTTGATAATTTTTTGGCATCGGCTGTTTTTTTTATGGCAGGGTCAGCAAAGTGGGTAAATTTATAAGCATGGAAATAAGCAACGATATTCATCAGGATAAAAACAACAACCAGCGACCATGCCAGCCGTTTAAAATTTTTCTTTCTATTACTGATAAACTTCATCAGATAATTCTTGTTGATGTTCCTGTATCAAGATTAAAATGTGTCAACCCCTCATTTCTGCCTTTGCTTAAACTTCCCAACTCATCCTCCCAGCCCAATGCCTTGGCACCATTATAAGTTGCCCATTGCAGCACCGTTTCCAGCGGTATATGCGGGAAATATTGTTGAATAGCGGCTATTTCATTCGCAATACTCAGTTGCCAGTTGCTACTGTAACTGTCGGTCCCAAGTACTATATGGCAATTATGTTTCATCAGCATATCAATCGGCGGCACCCTGTTCTCGATATATAAATTGGCATTGATGCAAAGGCAGTACACCAATTTTAAACCGTTAGCCGCTGCATAGTTATTGGCCCATACCATATCTTCCTCCGGCATATAACTGTTATGGATAAGAAAAATGGTTTGCCCGTTATTGAAATACGGCAATATGGAACGGATGCTACTCTTTCCCGTTACTGGAAACGGTGATTTATCAATCCCGAATATGTTGAACAGCTTCAGGTAATCGCCGGCACCGGTTTTATACAATTCATCTTCTGCCGGGTGCTCCTGGTTATGAATGGAAATGACCTGGCCTTTCGTGGCTTCATTAATAAGCTGAAAGGTTTTGGGTGAGATGCTGTAGGGAGCATGAGGAACTATGGAGGTTCTGTGTTTGCTATTTGATGTTTGGAGTTTTGCCTCAAGTTCTCCTGCAACGCTTTTATAGTGATTGAAATTTTCAACTGCTTTTTCATCGGTGAAACTGAGTACCTCCACGAAATTCTGCCAGCGGATCCTGCTTTTACTTTTTACAGCAGCCGTATCAGCGGTGTTGCCAATATCACCTACGGCCACAATCCCATTGTCGTACATTTCTTGTTCTCCTTTGATAATTGCTTCATCAATTATCTCCCGGGCAAAACCTCTTTTGGTGACTACGGAACATAAAAATTCGATCAGCCCGGTATGCGGAGGGATCACATCTTTTAAATGGCTGAGCTCAAGGTGGCAGTGGGCATTGATCAGTCCGGGTGTAAGAATACCCTCCAGGTACTGAATATTGTCTCCTGCTTCTGCTAAGGGAACGATATCCTGGATAGCTCCATCTTCTTTTGCTATTATAACCTTTCCATTGTCGAGGAAACGATGCCCGTCAAATAGCCGTTCTGCCCTGAATTTTAAATAAGCCATGCTATGATTTCTTTTAACTTTGCTGCCCTTAATGATCAGCAGCATTGCCGGACAATGAAGAGTGCGACGCAACAATAGTTGAGCAGTATTTCTTCAGCCGGGTATAAAAATAAAGCATTAGTATGTTAGACAGGCTGGAAGCCATAAAAGCAAGATTTGACCAGTTGGGAGTAGCCCTCACCAATCCTGAGATCGTGGGCAATAACAAACGGTTCGCAGAAACTAGCAAGGAATACCGCAGTTTGGAAAAGATAGTCCTTGCCTATAACGATTACAGGAAAGTACTGGACGATGTGGAATTTTATAAGCAGGCCTTGAATGGTGATGATGAGGAAATGCGGGAACTGGCCAAAATGGAAACACCGGGGGTGGAAGAAAAGAAAGAACAACTGGAAGCCTATATCCGCCAGTTGCTGATACCTAAGGACCCCCAGGATGAAAAGAATGCAATACTGGAGATCCGGGCAGGAACAGGTGGTGATGAGGCGAGTCTTTTTGCAGGTAACCTGCTGCGGATGTATATGCGATATTGCGAAAGAAGAGGCTGGAAGACGGCTATTTTAAGTGAGAACGAGGGAGCAGTGGGTGGTTACAAGGAAGTGCAACTGGAAGTGACAGGTGACGATGTATATGGTACCATGAAATTTGAAAGTGGCGTACACCGGGTGCAACGGGTTCCAGATACAGAAGCCAGCGGCCGGGTGCATACTTCTGCTGCAACAGTGGCGGTGATGCCGGAAGCAGAGGAAGTGGATTTTGAGCTGAATCCCGCAGATGTGAAAATGGAGACAGCCCGGAGCGGTGGAGCTGGCGGGCAAAACGTAAATAAAGTAGAGACAAAAGTATTGCTGACGCATATCCCGACCGGGACCGTAGTGGTTTGCCAGACGGAACGGTCACAATTGGGCAACCGGGAAAAAGCAATGGGAATGCTCCGTACAAAACTATATGAAGAGCAGGTGAGGAAGCAGGAAGAAGAAATTGCCCGTCACCGGAAAAGTTTGGTAAGTACGGGTGACCGTAGTGCGAAGATCAGAACGTATAATTTTCCGCAGGGAAGGGTAACTGATCACCGCATCGGTCTGACACTGTATAACCTGGATGATGTGCTCAATGGAAATATCCAGGAGTTAATCGAGGCGTTACAATTTGCGGAGAACTCGGAAAAACTGACCAAACAGGGTTAAGTTTTCTTAAACAAAGCCACGGATAAAGCGCAATGCTTTTACCTTTATAAGAACCAAATACCAATTTTATGTTTGATCAATTATTAGATCTTGTCAAGAAACATGCAGGTGATGCTATCGTCAATAACCCTGCAATCCCTAATGAAAAGAATGAAGATGCCATTAATGAAACGTCGGGCTCTATAGCAAGTGGCTTGCAGGGAATGTTATCACAGGGTGGCATTAAAGATGTATTAAAAATGTTTGGCGGCCAGGGAGGAAACAGTGCGGTAAGCAACGGGATCTCCGGCGGCCTGATCCAGAACCTGATGGATAAATT
>JAEUVP010000156.1 GCA_016786805.1 Chitinophagaceae bacterium
AGCCGGCGTTTCCATCGCTGACTGCATCGGTATATTTTGATTGATCACATTATAGATCATATCCATGAATTTATCAACCGGCAGTTTTTTCACATCTTCCGGTATCTGGTCCCCAAAGATGGAATTATAGCGGTATTTCTCTGCTTCATACCGAAAATGATAATACGAGTTCAGTCCCTCATCCATCCACGTATGCATCCGTTCATTACTGCCCAGCATTGCCATGAACCAGTTATGCCCTACTTCATGGGCTATCACCCCGTCCAGTGCTTCTTTTTTAGCTTTAGGACTTGTGATCAGTGTAATCATCGGGTATTCCATACCACCACTTGAATTATTGGCAGGTCCTTCCACCGCCTGCACAACGGGGTATCCATACTCTCCCACCCATTCACTGTATTTCCGGGTACCATCTTTTACAAAATCAATACTGTTTTCCCAGATCGTATTCTTCTTGTTGTGGTAATAAGAGAATGCATCCACAATTTTCCCGGAGGGTAATTGAACCGTATCATATTGGATCACAAAATCCTTATCCGCAAACCAGGCAAAATCAGGCACCTGTTCTGCATAATATTGTAATGTTTTGGTAGCAGTGGTCACAACGGGTTTGTACAATACCGGTTTCCCCTTGCGATCGGTATTGTTGGCCGATCCTGTTTTTTTATAAGCATCCAGTTCGGCCTGCGTTAATAAGTTACCCGTAGCTCCCACTATATAGTCCGAAGGCACTGTGAGATTTACAGTATAAGTGGCAAACTCGCTGTAAAATTCACCCATATCCAGGTAAGGCATTTCATGCCAGCCATCCTTATCAAATACAGCCGGTTTAGGATACCACTGGCAGGCCATGATCTCACCATCTGCGTAACCTGAACGAGAAAAATAATTGGGCAAAACCACCCGGAAAGGAGTGAAAATGAGAATAGAATCACCAGGAGCCAACGGTTTTTCTAAGAGCAATTTGATAATATCAATATGCTGCGGATGCGGCTCTGTCCTGGCAGTCTTTCCATTAATTGAAAAAGCAAGCCCGTCTATATAACCACGACCGGGATTCTCCAGTTTCTTAGCCCGGGCGGTATCCTGCTGCAATTGTTTATAAAGTGCGGTTGAATCATTTTTATAGGCATTCGGCCACAAGTGGAACCAGATGAAATTTAACGGAACGGGGGAATTATTTTTATATACCAGCGTTTCCGTACCCTCAATACGCTTTGCCTGCTCATCCAGGGAGGCACTGATGGTATAATGTAACTGTTGTTGCCAGTAGTTTTCTTGTGCGGCCAGGCCCAACGAGATAAACAGCAATACAAATAAGGAATACTTTTTCATTGGCGGTAATTAAGGTTTAAAAATAAGGAAACTATGTTTTCGGATAACAGTAGTAGCGCTAAATAAAGCATCTCTTAGCAGCCCCCGCGGTCATTGAACGAATAATCCATCCCCGTTAACTACGGTCTATACGCAACTAAAATAAACTGAATGCCCTTTGTAACATTATTGGTGCCATAAAAGTCTTACGGGAAAAAAATTATGCAGGCCGAAAAGACTCAATCATTGGTTGTGTTTCTTTTACTTGTTTCACTCAGTGGCATCACTGTTCTCTGGGGCCATGAACAGGCTCAGACAATGGATAATAT
>JAEUVP010000164.1 GCA_016786805.1 Chitinophagaceae bacterium
GCAGCTGCCAAAGGATGGCAAATGAATTTCAATAACCGCTATTTCAAATCCTATAAACATTTTGTCGGCACGGTTGAACAAAAAGAACGGGAAGAAAACCATACAGAAGTTATTAATCACAGTTATTCGCTTGACATAACAGCTACCCGTTATTTTAATACCCGCTGGTCGCTGGCAATGACAATTCCTGTTATCTCCAACACCCGTTCCTCTTTGTATGAACATGGCGGCAATGCATTGGGGGCGGCTGCCAGGCACAGTACAAGATCGTTTGGTATTGGCGATCTCCGTATTTCGGCTTATCGCTGGTTATTGGATCCTGCCAAACATCATAAAGGAAATATACAGGCCGGTTTAGGTATCAAACTCCCCACCGGTGATTACCAGTACCAGGATTATTTCTATAAAGCAGATGGCACCACCGTTTTGGGTCCGGTTGATCAGTCTATTCAATTAGGTGACGGTGGCACAGGCTTTACTGTTGAGCTGAACAGCTACTACAACATCAGTCACAAAGTGGGTGTCTATGGAAATTTTTATTACCTCGTAAATCCCCGGGAACAAAATGGTGTATCCACAGCCAGGGGTGGCACTCCTAATGCTACTGCTATAAAGTATTTTACCAGTACCATGAGTGTTGCTGACCAATATATGGCAAGGGCCGGAGCCAGCTATATGACCGGTAAATTCAATTTTACGGGTGGTATTCGTATTGAAGCTATTCCCAGCAGTGACCTCGTTGGTGGTGATAAAGGTTTCAGAAGGCCGGGTATGGTTATAGCGGCTGAACCCGTGGTTGCTTACCAGGCAAAAAAGATCAACTTCTATTTATCTGTGCCCGTTGCATTACAGCGCAACAGGACACAGAGTTATGCTGATAAATTAAGAACAGCTGATACCGGTACGAAAGTACAGGGCGATGCAGCTTTCGCTGATTATTCTGTAAACGCAGGTATTTCATTTCGCTTCTGAGATCAATTATTTACAGAAAAGATATTGTGATCAACCGTTGACTGACAACGATTGACTTGCATATTTAATTAAACCAACAAATTAATCAGTATGAAAAAAATACTTTTACTACTATTTATATTCCCCATATTCACAGGGAAAGCCCAGACAGATATTGACGGTATCATGATGGAGAAAAACGCCTTTTGTGTTGGTCCTATGTTTGGTTACAGCAGCTGGACCAATTACTGGGAAGGCACTTTGAAAAGAGAAAATCTGAACCTGGGAAAAGTCTCCACCACCATGTATAGTATCATGGGTAACTATGGTATTACAAGCAAGCTGAATGTGATGTTTGGCCTGCCGTATATAAAAACAAAAGCATCTGCCGGGCAGTTGAAAGGCCTGAAAGGCATCCAGGACCTTTCCTTTTGGATAAAATGGAAAGCCTATAGTAAAAAGATCGGCCAGGGCCGTTTATCCTTATTCGCCATTGGTGGTTATTCATTACCGGCTTCTGATTATACCGCTGATTTTCTCCCTATGTCCATCGGCCTTGAAAGTAAAAATCTTTCACTCCGGGGTATGGCAGACTACCAGTTCGGTAAATGGTTTACTACTTTATCAGGGACTTATATAAGAAGAAGCAATATTGAAATTGACCGTACAGCTTATTACACCACTGAAATGCATTACAGCAATGAAGTAAAAATGCCGGATGCCGCCTCCTTCAACTTGAGGGCCGGTTACCGCGATAAAGGAGCTTACGCTGAAGCGGTAATTGACAACTGGACCACTTTAGGAGGTTTTGATATCACCCGGAACAATATGCCTTTTCCAAGCAATGAAATGAATGCAACAAGGATCGGCTTCAATTTTAAATACCCCATGCCGTTTAAACCCAACCTCTCTGTGACTGGTAATTTTTTTACAACCATTGCAGGAAGAAATATGGGCCAGGCCAATAGCTTCAATGCCGGAGTTTTCTATGTACTTGATTTCTCCAAAAAAATAAAAACTGATTCCGATCATTCAAAAAAGTAATGACTATGAAAAAAATAACCTTACTATACATCGCCCTTGCTTTAGTAGTACTTCACTCCTGCTCAAAAGATATTACAGAAAACAACCTGCAGTTCCCGGCATTGCAACCAGCTAATACCGATATCAACGGAGGAACCTGGCTGCCCATTTTATTAACCGGTCCTGCGGAATTTGCTGTAGCGGCTCCCATTGCTACCACAGCACCCGATTATATCGCCCAGGTCAATGAAATCAAAAGTTTCCAGGCCACTATCACAAAAGAAGAAAAGAGATCGGTAAATTATTGGAGTGCCGGTGCTATCCTTCGCTGGAATGAGATCATGAGAGAACTGGTGGCCTTACATAATTTACCCCCTTATCAAAATGCGGATGGCACATATCCTTTTCCCAGTGCTAATAACCCGTTAGCATATCCACAGTTCCCTTTCGCTAACCCTCCTTATGCAGCGAGGGCTTATGCATATGTGGCCGCCGCACAATATGATGCATTAGTAGCTGCGTGGCACTATAAAAAATTGTACAACCGTGCAGCCCCCTACACAGTAGATCCTACTGTCAATGCACTGATACCAAAATCAGACCTGCCTTCTTATCCTTCAGAAGACGCAGCTGTGATCGGGGTAACCACCGAGCTATTAAAGCTATTATTCCCCGGTGACCAGGAATTCATCCAGTTAAAAGCAGAAGAACATAAAAAAGCAAGGATCATTGCCGGTGCTAATGTGCGCAGCGACCTCGAAGCGGGTGAAGCATTGGGTAAATTGGTGGCTCAGAAATTTGTAACCCGTGCAAGAGGTGACAGGACCGGTGCTGCTATTGGCAACCAGGCATTATGGACACAAATGGAAAATGATGCTATTACAAGAGGAGAAATCCCCTGGATCAGCCAGGAATCACCCAGGCGTCCGCCGATGCTTCCTTTATTTGGCAGAGTAAGAACCTGGTTATTCGATTCCCTGACAATGGTAACCACTATTCGTCCTGTACCACCGCCATCTACATCCTCTCAACAATTCAAAGATGAATTAGCAGAGATCTATAATTTCAGTAAAAATCCCACCAGGGAGCAGGTCCGCATTGCTCATTTCTGGGCTGACGGTTTGAGTACCTATACACCACCGGGTCACTGGAATGCGATCGCAGCAGAAGATTTTGTCAAAGCAAATTTCAGCGAACTAAGATGGGCCAGGAACATGGCACTTTTAAATATGTCGTTAATGGATGCTGCTATTGCCTGCTGGGATGCCAAGTACTTTTATTTTAACCCACGTCCGTCACAGATGGATCCCAGCATCAAAACAACAACAGGGTTGCCCAATTTTCCTTCCTATACATCAGGTCACTCTACATTCAGCGGAGCTGCTGCTACTATACTCGGTCATATTATTCCATCCCGTGCAACGGCTTATACTGAAATGGCAAAAGAAGCTTCTTTATCCCGTATGTACGGGGCCATTCATTACCGGAGTGATTGTGAAAAAGGATTAGAAGCTGGTAATAAAGTGGGTGCCTTTGCGATTGCAAGAGCCCGGGTTGACGGAGCCGAATAATTTTTTACAGACTAAGCATTATAACGGCGTTGTAAATCTTTACTGACGCCTCCTTTTAAAAAAATTATCAGGCAAATAGTACTACAAAGCAGTTTGAATAAGCAATAACTTTTTTACAGACAAAGCAAATACGGCGTTGTAAGTCTTTACCGACGCCTCTTTTTACTCCACTAAATAAAAGCAAAAGATGAAAAAATTATTCTGGCTGGGAACAATTGGTTTAATTGCTTTTGAAGTACTGAACGTTTATTTCATTATGCCCATGCCGGGCAGCCAGCGAATGAACAGTATTGATACCGCCTATTT
>JAEUVP010000232.1 GCA_016786805.1 Chitinophagaceae bacterium
GGGTTATTACGCCATCGCCGCTAATACCATCTACCCGGCGGGCACTTTTGTAAAAGGAGATACGAACAGAGCCATTGCTGCTATCGCAGGCAGAAATTTTGACGCCGTATTCACCCTGGTATTGCTGGATAAACAAAAAGAAAAATTCTATGTGCCCGGCCGGATTACTGACAGTCTCCGGGCCGGACAAAACAGTCGCTTTGAACAATACATGAACTCGGTAAATGACAGGATATATACTCCGGGTTATTATGGTGTACAAACCCGGTTTACCTGGGAATGTAATTTTTATGACGGGGCTTCCAGGCAGATCATCTACTCCGCCCGCACCCGGACATTTGATTATGCTTCCACTACTATCCTGGCACACACATTTGGCCAGTTGCTTTCTTATGACCTTGTCAAAAGAAAGATACTGATAAAGCCCCCGGCCGAGAATTATTAAGAAAAAGAAGAATTAAATTAGCAAGACAACCGGGAATCATTTTATGAGAAAGTTGTCCTGCATGCTGGTATTATTTTTTAGCTATAGCTTTCCGTCATTCGCTCAAACCACAACGGCTGCTGATGGCAACTGGACAAAGCAATTCCTGGTGCTTAAAAATACGCCGGAAGCGGATGCGATGATCCGGGTAGGTGATATTGACAATCTTAGCCATGGCTGGGCCGAAGGGTTTAACCCTTTTTCCGGCAGAAATACTGACCCGCATGGATATCCCTGGGAACCGGGTAAAAATGATGCTCCGGGTACCGACAGGATCATGGTGCCCACGGGATATAAATACGGCAGCGAAGCTTCCCATGAAGGGTATGCCGGTTCAACCGAACGGCCAGCGAATAATCCCGTCCCCGTCTTTATTTCTTTAAAAGATATTAAAGACATTTCTGTAACAGCAGCAGCACTGCAATTATTCATTGATGATTTTCAATCGCCTGAATTTCAGAAAAAATTTCAATTCAAAATAAATGGGCAACGGTTCATTGAAGCCGAAAAAATCATCAACGGGGTGAACCAGGGCGGGCCGGTTGGCAAACTTATTACGATCAAATTAACCGGCGAGCAACTGGCCATGCTGCAAGCTGATTCCTTAGTGATCTTCATTGATGACCCGGTGACAGAAGCCGGTGATGGCTTTGCGATTGATTTTGTAAAACTGCTGATCAACCCCAAAGGCATTTTATATAAAGGCAGCATCAAAGGAACGATCATTGACGAGGAAACAAAAAAGCCCATTGCGAATGCCACAGCTGAAGTAAAGGATTATGGAATGGTGCAAACTGATGCGGAAGGAAATTTCTTGTTACAGGCTGTTCCTGCCGGTTTGAATATGGTTGCTGGCAGTGCAGCCGGTTATTCGGTTGCTCAAAAACAAGTGGATGTGATTGAAGGAGAAACAACTGAAAATGTAGTACTCGAACTGAAACGTTCCGGTAAAGTAAAATTCAACGACAAGACCTTGCAGGAGGGTGATAATATCGTGATGAAGAATATACAGTTTCAAGTCAACAGTGCTGTATTGCTGGCGGCTGGTAAACAGGAACTGGATAAACTCGCTGCATTCATGAACCAAAATCCCTCCATGGAAATCCTGTTATCGGGTCATACATCTTCCGAAGGTTCCGCCAGCCTGAACCGGCAACTATCACTGAAAAGAGTAAGAAGCTGCAAAGACTACCTTATTTCAAAAGGAATTGACGAAGGCCTTATTACTATTAAAGGATTAGGGCCCGATCAACCGGTTGCACCTAACGACACAGAGGCTAACCGGGCAAAGAACAGAAGAGTAGAATTGAAAATAACCAAACTGTAATGGCAACTCCGGAGTATAAAACATTTCATCCCAAAACAAGAAATTCCTGGCGGCAATGGTTGGAAAAAAATCATAGCAGTTCACCGGGCACCTGGCTGATATATTATAAAAAGGAATCCGGTAAGCCACGGGTATCGTATGATGAGTCCGTGGAAGAAGCTTTATGCTTTGGCTGGATTGACAGCCTGCCCCGCAAACTGGACGAGGAACGGTCTATGCTGAAGTTCACACCCCGTAAACCCAAAAGTGTGTGGAGCCAGCTGAACAAAACAAGAGTTGAAAAATTAATACAGGCGAAACTGATGATGCCGGCAGGACTTGCTGCTATTGAAACTGCAAAGAAAAACGGCAGTTGGGATACATTGACTCAATCTGATACCGCAGCCGCCACGAATACCATTCCGGGTGATCTTGAAAAACTCTTCTCCAAAAACAAGAAAGCAAAAGAGCATTTCCTGAATTTCTCTGTTAGCATCCGCAAGCAATTTCTTTCCTGGATCGATAGTGCCAAAAGACCCGAAACAAGAGCAGCCAGGTTGCAACAAACAGTACTGATGGCTGCTGCTAATAAAAAACCCGGCATAAAGGGTTTTAAGCTATAGTATGTTTCTCTGCACCATAACGGGCAACCGGATATAAAAATTAATCGTCACTTAATACCAGGTTCCTGCC
>JAEUVP010000250.1 GCA_016786805.1 Chitinophagaceae bacterium
TACCTGCAGGTCGGAAACAAATCTTACATAGTCAAGATCTACCGGTCGCTTAACGATCCCGCTGGATATAAACAGATCTTTATGGCCGTCATTATCAAAATCGGCGAATAAAGGTGCCCAGCTCCAGTCTGTGGCAGATACACCACTCAGCAAGGAGGTTTCACTGAAGCTGACCCCGTTTCCATTATTCCGCTGCAGGCAGTTTTTAGAGTATTGGTTTTGGTAACCATTAATACCCAACTTTACTTTATATACATCGGGGTTCTCATCACTGCCATATGTTTTTAATGTTTTCTCATCAGGGGGAAGCATATCCAGGGTCACCAGGTCCAGCTGACCATCATTATTGTAATCGGCCACATCATTGCCCATACTGAACCGGCTGTAATGACGAAAATGTTTGGCCCCGCTTTCTGTTACGGTTCCATTACCGTTATTGATATAGTAGTAATCATTCTCGTGAAAATCATTCCCAACATAAATATCATCCCACCCGTCGTTATTAATATCTGCAACAGCGATACCCAGGCCGTATCCAAGATTACTCTGGTAAATACCGGCCTGTTTTGATATATCTGTGAATTTTCCTGTTGTGGCAACATCATTCCTGTACAAGATATCGCCGGACAAGGCATCATAATTTGTCCGGTTGATGGTATCAATGATGTTGGAGTGCGGGTGGTGCGACTGGTTGAGTACATAACAGTCAAGATCACCATCCCTGTCAAAATCAAAGAAAGCGGTTTGCGTGGTAAAGCCGGCGAAGGCCAACCCGTATTGTTCGCTGCTTTCTTTGAATGTATTGTTCCCATTATTTAGGAACAACTCGTTATGGCCTTTCAGGCCGTATTTTCCTGATACGGCGCTAACATAGATATCAAGGAGGCCATCATCATTCACATCAGCCATGGACACACCGGTACACCAGTCGGCTGAACCAGCCACACCAGCCTTTACTGTAATATCTTCAAATGTAAAATCGCCTTTGTTCAGGTATAATTTATTACCGCCTTTGCTATTAGCAGTAAAATAAATATCGGGTAACCCATCATTATTAATATCGCCGGTAGCCACCCCGCCACCATTATAATAATACAGGTAATAGAGTATGCTGAATAGTTTTTTCTTTTCCAGTGTATTGGTAAAAGAAATATTAGTGGCCGAAGAAGGGAGACTGACGAAAAGAGTTTGTTTTTTTTTACATCCCGTAAGGAACAAAATAGTTCCGGAAATAATACCAAGTGCAACTACCCGGAGAAGGCCTCTTCTTTTAAACATGGCAATTAAAGTATATATCGAACGGTGTGAAAGATTAAAAGGGCTGAAACAATAAATTGTTCAGCCCTTTCTGCTTATATGCTGCTTGCTCTGACGAGACGGTGTTGACTACAGCTTGTTGCTAAACAATGTTTGTATTTCTGAAACAGTTAATACCGTATTATACATTCGGAACTGGTCCAGGTCGCCCTTCCAGGTTGACGACAACCAGTCATCTGTATCATAACCGGTTCCGGGACCGGCACCGATTCTCATTTCACTGATCTTGGAATCATCAATATTGATGTCTCCATGTGTGCCCCATTTAGGAACGATGGGATTAACAACGCCATCCTTATATAATCTCATTTCACTGGTAGCCGCATTATACACTAAAGCAATATGATGCCAGGCATTATCTAACATACCGGGAATCGTATTCGCATTTTCCCAGGTAAACCAGTTGTCGGCATTATTCTTATCAGCGATCATCACTTTCACAGCACACGCTGCATTATTACCTTCCAGGATCACAAACAGGTTAGCTCCTGACCAATGCCCGTTGCTGGATTTAAAACTGATCGGGTATTCAGGACCATTGGTACCTGTATTGTTCTTGGTCTGACCATCCCGCTTATACCAGAAAGAAATAGTAAAGCTCTTGGATGTCTTTGCCCAATCGTTGGGCTTTGCATATTTAATGAATTTTTTATTTACCCCTCTTACACCTTTACCCCTGATCCCATCAACGGAAGTCCAGGGATTATCAGAAGCAAAATTGGCCCTGATACTGTCCACCGCATTCATCAGCGGGTCAGTAGTGGTACCATCATAAGCCGCATAGAACTTCAACGGACCGCCGGGAGGATTGGCATCAACCGGGAAATCACCTAAAGCGGGTCTATCCATTTTCTGGCAGCTGGCGATCACCATCAGTGCCAAAGCCGAAAAAACGTATAACTGAATTTTACTTTTCATTGTTAACTGTTTTCGTTTATGAATTAATAGGAGCCGGTAATGAAATTATTTCCGGCTCCTTTTTACTATTACCATTCTGGGTTTTGTATAACTACATTCAGGCACCTGTTAATAACAGGTTGTGGGATGGGATAATAACGGCAACGGTTGGTATAACCTAAAGGTCCTAACACGGTCAGCGCATCATTCCATCTTACCAGGTCAAAGAAACGTTCACCTTCCACGCCAAATTCAACCCTTCTTTCCTGCTTGATATCTTTTCTCAGTTGATCCTGTGTAGTAAATGTCTTATTACCAAGACTGGCCCTGGTCCTGATCTGGTTTAACCAAGCGATTCCTGTAGTGGACCCTGTACCCAGTTCATTACTGGCTTCTGCGGCCATCAGTACCACGTCTGCATAACGTATGATCCGTTTGTTGATCCAACTTGGGTTATCACTGAAACCGGTTGAAGCACGGTAAGCAGGATCTGCATAAATTTTCTTATTCCAGTATTTTCTGGGCAACGGACCCGGAACCGGGTCAAGAATATAATTAGGAAGAACCCTTCCATAACCACCAGTGGACGGATCATCAGATTGGCCGGAGAAAAGAATGGTAGATCCTTTTCTTACATCACCTGCTTCAAAAGCAGATACCAGGTTATCCGTCGGTGTATTCCATCCCCATCCCAGGTTCCAGCCGGTAGAAGTAGCAGCCCGTACTCCTTGCGTGGTTGCAAAAATGCATCCTTGATCTATTGAACCATTAGGGCTTACATAAGCCTGTATCTCGAAAATAGATTCCTTACTGTTCTCACCCGCATCTTTGAAAATACCATAATAGCTCTGTAGAAGTTCATACTCGTTACTACCCATCACCTGCTGGCAAAGGGATAATGCCTGTGCCCAGTTTTGCCTGTATAAATAGGCTTTGGCATGCAGGGCTTTAGCAGCACCGCTGGTTAAACGGCCGGGATACTTATTAGACCCACCGGAGATCCAGTTAGCAGGGAGATTAGCGGCTGCAAAAGTCAGGTCAGCATCAATAAATGCATAAACTTCCGGAACCGTTTTCTTGGGTTTGCACAAGTCGGCTGATTGGTACACTTTAGTATCAATAATTGGCACTTCACCAAACGTTCTCACCATGTCGAAATAGGCATAAGCTCTCATGAACCTTGCCTCTGCCACGTTGATGATAGAACTTGGATCAACCAGGTTCAGTGAATCTGCTTTTTGAATAGCAGAATTACAAAGGGTCACCAGGGTCATATGATCATCCCAATAGGTATTGGTGGCCCAGAGATCTTTTACATACAGGTAATTATCAAAAGGAGCCACCCACTCTGCACCATCCGCTGCATCACTTCCTTTTTCTGAATCATCAGAACGGAAATCATGCACACCTAACCAGGGAATACTGGTAAAGCCAGCACTTTGGCGAAGATTACTGTAAATACCGAAAATTTCGGCTTCGATTCCACCCTGGTTCAGATCCTCCAGAGTTGCCGTCAATGGCTTTCGGTCCAGGAACTTATTGCAACTGCCCAATACAGCAAGCAGGGGCACCGCAAAAAGTACTGCAAAAAATGTACGCTTAAATTTTCTCATTTTTTTGCTATTTAATTATTTTAAAAATTTACGTTTAAGCCAAATGTTGTTACTACTGGTATGGCATTACCGGCGTAGTCAACAGAGAACTGTGTGGCTCTTCCGCCAAACTCTGGTGAATAACCGAGGTTGTTCTTCCAGGTCTTCATATTCTGCACGTTCAGGAAGAGACGGAGTGTTTTCATTTTCAGTTTGGAAATAAATTTAGGCTCCACGTTCCAGCCCAGTTGCACATTTCTCAACCTGAAATAACTGCCATCCTCAATACCATAGGTAGATATCTCGTAATTGATCCGGTGATCCTGTCCTAAGATCGGGTCCCAGTTGGAAGTACCTTCACCATGCCACCGGTTCACTTTAAATTTTGGATAGTTCACCCGCTGGAAAGGAGATTCAGTTCCACCCCACATACGGTACACTTCATTGCCATATACACCACCGAAATCGATACCAAGGTCCAGGCCTTTATACTTGAGTGTTACATTGCCACCATAAGTAAAATCAGGGGTAGGGTTACCGATAATGGTCTTGTCATAGGTAGCATCAATCTTACCATCCGGGCGACCATCAGGTCCACTGATATCTTTATACTTAAAATCACCAGGTCCATAGGTGAATTCTGTATTAACAGGAGAAGCCAATTTATCCGCATAGCTCTGGTAGATACCTTCCACAATATAACCATAGAAAGAACCAATCGGTGATCCCACTTTCGTTATAGAGGGGCCGTCAAATTTTGGTCTGCCATTACCTGCCAGGGATAACACTTTGTTTTTAAAGGTGGTTAAGTTGCCCCCTGCTGTTAAAGTCAGATCTCTTCCTAGGGTCTGTGTCCAGGCAGCAGAAAATTCGAACCCGCTATTCCTGAGAGATCCCTGGTTCAATAATCCATTACCAAGGCCACCCTGGTCTACATAGGAAAGAAGATCTTTTGTTGTTTTGAGGTAGTAAGCAATTTCAAGGTGCAAGCGGCGTTTAAACGCATCCGCCTCCACACCAATTTCGTTGGCTTGGTTGGTTTCCCATTTCAAACCCGCATCTGCCAAATACTGCTGTTGGGCAGCTGTGTACACAAGATCTCCAAATACGGCGGCCGAACCAGCGTTTAATAATGGGTAGGCAGGATAATTATAGCCGGCTGTATGTTGAACACCCAGCACACCGGTCGATGCTTTAAGTTTTAAGAAATCAACAAGATTCTGATCTTGCATAAAGGCTTCCTTAGTCAGTTCCCAGGCAGCACCCACGGCCCAGAATGGTTGCCAACGGTTATTAGGGAATGCAGAAGTACCATCCATACGGAAAGAGGCATTGAAATAATATTTGCCTTTGTAGTTATACAAAACCCTTGAAAGGAAAGAAGCCGTTGTTTTCTCCCACTGGCCTGAACCTGCTTTAAAAGAAAGTGGGTCTTCAAAACCATTTTGTACATACCAGAAACGTTTATCATTCGGTATGGCATTACCGGTAATGCTTTGCTGAGAAGAGGCAAAACGGCCTGCATAACGACTATCGTAAGTAGTGAAACCTAACATCCCTGTAATATTATGATCGTTTGCAACCTTCCCTTTATAAGTCAGAATATTGTCTGTCTGAAACTTCTTGTAAGTATCATCATTCTCCCTTACACCAGTTCTTCTGCCGTACAGGAAAGCTGCATCTGTTGATGCGTCATATGCACTGTATAACGGAGCATACACTCTTGCATTTACAGTACTCATATCTGCATATACAGAGGTTTTAAAGCTGAAATTTTTACTAAAAGTGATCTCAGCAAAAGCACTGGCCACCACCCTGTTTTCCTGGCTGATGGTTTTATCCCACTCGTTTTCTAAGACCAGCAGGGGGTTGATCACACCAGAATTCTGGATGATCGGTAATTCATAATATAAATTGTAATTGGCACTATCCAGTCCGTATGGATTTTTTGTATAAACAGATTTTGTACCTGCACTCACCTGGGGTATCACTTTACGGGCTGCATCCAATACCCATGATGCTCCATAAGGATTATCCTGTTTCACCGCATTGACATTAAAACCAAGCTTCAGGAACTTATTAATCTTTACTTCATCCGTCAGCGTCAGTTGTAATTTTTTCAACTGCTCATGCTTGATGATACCTTCATCTGTGGTATAACCAACACCCATATAGAATTTATTCTTTTCCGTGCTGGTGGAGATGCTGATATTATTCGTATTGAACTTACCGGTTCTTGTTACTGCATCTACCCAATCTGTATTCGCCGTCCATTTGGTATAATCAAAGGGAGAGTTAGCACCGATATTTATTTTTTCTTCTTCGTACAGTGTCTGGAATTCACTGGCGTTTGCCCATGCGATTTTATCCACCAATTTTTTAAACCCGAACGCTGTGTTGAAATTGATCACTGTCTGACCGGCTTTTGCTCTCTTGGTGGTAACGGCAATAACACCATTTGCACCACGGACCCCGAAGATGGCCAATGAAGAAGGATCTTTCAGTACTTCTACAGATTCAATGTCTGCCGGGTTGATATAATCAATATTGTCATTGAAAATACCATCCACAACATATAAGGGCTTCAGATTATCACCAAGGCTGTTCGTTCCGCGGATGCGGATATCAGGGGCCTGGCCTGGAGTACCATTATTAATAATGGTCAGACCGGCGACTTTGCCCTGCAAACTTGCTACGGGGTTGGTATTGGGTTTATCAGCAATATCCTT
>JAEUVP010000258.1 GCA_016786805.1 Chitinophagaceae bacterium
TAAAATATTCTTATAGAACAGGAACAGCCTGTTGAACTTGGTTTCGATATTATCGCCCTTCCCAAGTTTTACTGTATGATTGCCTACCACCGGTATCATTTCAAACTCTCCTGCGGTATTAATATCTATTTGTGCTACCTGCGCTGTCCAGAATGGATTTTTGTTAATAAACCCTGCCGTTACGGTTATATCATGTAACAAACTGCTGTCATTGCTTGTCATCCGTTTCGTCATTTCTGGAAATCCTGTAAACACCGGAACATTAGCACTCATCTTCTCTGATAAGGGGATTTTCTTTTCATCCTTATCGATATAAAAAGATCTACCGGTGGTTGAAAAGATCCGGGCCACCGGTTCTCTTTCTGTTACTGATACATGTAACACATCTTTATTATCAAAATAGAGTTCTGCGTCTTTGATCCATACATTTTTTTCCAGCAATTGCTCCAGTTTCAGCAGGTCGAAAGCAGACATAGGCTGGCCCATTACGTTACCGTTAGTTCCTGCTGAAAGTAATTTCAGTACGTCTTTCTCATCAACAAACAGGTTTTCCTTTGCCCCGTTGATGCTGATCGTATAGTCCTTACAGCGTTCACTTTTCTGCTGTCGCATGGCCGCCGCCAGCAGGGTGATCATACCTCCGCCAATCAGCAACCACATGCTGACAACTAAAATCTTCCGTATCGTCTTTTTTGTACCCACTTTACTTATACTCCTTTCAAAATTTCTTTAATTGGTTCAACCAATGTATCTATATCTCCTGCTCCCGCCGTGATCAGCACTTCCCCAAAATCTTTATTCACCGTCTTTGCAAAATCCTGCTTCGCCCAGTCAAGTATTTCCTTTTTATCCAGTACTTTTTTATACTCACCTTTCATTCTTGTCAATATCATTTCGCTGTTCACTCCTTCCACTGGTAATTCCCGTGCCGGGTAAATGGGCAGCAGGATCACTTCATCGGCCATATCAAGCACTTCAGCAAATCCATCCGCATGATCCTTTGTGCGGCTGAACAAATGCGGCTGAAAGATGACGGTACATTTTTTCCCGCTGAACAAAGTCTTTGCCCCATTGATCAAAGCCCTCAGCTCTTCCGGGTGGTGGGCATAATCATCAATAAAAACCAGCCGGTCATTTTTGATGATATACTCAAACCTTCTTTTCACGCCCCGGAAATTTTCCACCGCCGATTTGATCTTTTCATTATCTATTCCTAAAGAACTGGCAACCATTATTGCCGCTATTGCATTCTCTACATTATGCATCCCCCCCATATTCAACCGCACATTATCTAACATATTATCCTTCATCATCACATCAAACTCATAACTGCCATTCATCATCCTGATATTCGTGGCATATACATCCGCACTTTCATTCTGTAAACTATAAGTAAGATGTGTATCAGCACTCAGTTCCTTTCCTCTCTCCAACCCGAATTTTCTTACCAGCATACCGCCCGGCTTTACTCTTTTACTAAAATCAATGAACGCCTGCTCCATCGACTCAGCCGTACCATATATATCCAGGTGATCCGCATCCATCGCTGTGATAATGGCTACATCCGGGCTTAATTTCAAAAAACTCCTGTCGTATTCATCTGCCTCTATCACACATACATTTCGTTCATGGCTCCAGAAATTAGTTCCGTAGTTAACGGAAATACCTCCGAGGAATGCATTACATCCAAAACCCGTATCTCTTAATAAATGGGCCACCATCGTTGTGATCGTTGTCTTCCCATGGGTCCCGGCGATACAGATATTAAAAGAACTCTCTGATATGATCTGCAACACATCACTCCGCTTCACCACTTTGTATCCATGCTGCTGGTAAAAGACCAGCTCTTTATGCTCTTTGGGTATCGCCGGTGTATATACCACCAGGTCCACCACTTTCGGGATCAGCTCCTGGTTCTCTTCATAATGAACAGCTATGCCACTAGCTTCTAATTCTTTCGTCAGCACCGTTGCTGTTTTATCATAGCCGCTCACTTTTACTCCTTTGGCATGAAAGAACCGAGCAATAGCACTCATACCAATGCCGCCGATACCGACGAAATACACTTCTCCGATCTTGTCAATCCCCCGGAAGGGGGCATTCATAAGGACAGTATTGTCTGGACTAATCAATTTGCTGTAATTATTAAATACTTTTCAAAATCTCCTCGGCTATGCGGATATCCGCATTTGTCACACC
>JAEUVP010000277.1 GCA_016786805.1 Chitinophagaceae bacterium
GTTTCATTGATGGTTTGGTTGTCCATTACCACGCCATCCACTACATAGAGAGGTTGGTTACTTAATGAAAGGGAGTTAAAACCGCGGAGCACCACGGAAGAAGAAGAACCGGCTACACCAGACGTTTGATCCAATGTTAAACCAGCCACACGTCCCTGTAAGCTGTTCAGAAAGTTCTCTCTTTGTGTTTCCTGTATTTCCTGGCCACCTACTTTTTGTACTGAATACCCTAATTCCCGTGGATTCTTTTTGATATCCATGGCGGTCACCACCACTTCACCCAATGCACCGTCGGATGATTTCATACTCACGGCTACAGTACTGCCATCTCCGGGTTTAACGTCCATGGCTTCATGACCTACATAAGATAACTGCAGGGTTTCACCCGGATTCACTTTAATTGTGAATTTGCCATTTACATCCGTTTGTGTAAATCGCTTGGTTCCCTTAACCCTGATGGTTACTCCCTGTAAGGGTGACTTGTTTTCGTCCGAAAGCACTGTTCCCGTAATTGTCCTTTCCTGGGCCATCAAGTTTGGCGGCAGGACTAACAGCAGCAGGCAGATAGCAATGAACGAATGGAGAATTTTTCTCATAGCTGTTTTTTTTGATATAGTTTAAATAAGCAGTTCCTAAAATTGATCGTTACAAAACTTTGATTCCGGCTTCAGCATAGGGTTTCAGGATTGGATCATCAGGTGGTAATTCAGTGATAAGGATATCTATTTTTTCAAGGGCGGCGATCTGAATGGGCTGAAAAGTATTTACTTTTTCTGCGATGGCCAGGCATACCACTTTTTGAGAAGACTCCATCATAGCCTTCTTTAGCTGCACCACTTCCCAATCATTATCCGTGATGCCATGTTGCAGATCTATTGCATTGGTACCTAAGAAACAGATATCAGCTTTCACTTGTCTTATCTTGGCAATAGCCTCAGTACCAACAGTTATTTTAGAGTTTTTTGAAATTCTATCTCCGACCAGGATGACATCAATATTAGGGTGATGCATATACTCCAGGATAGCCGGGATGGAGCCGGAAATAAAAGTAGCTTTCAATTGGGGAGGAAGAGAACGGGCCATTTCCAGAATGGTGGTGCCGCCACTGGTCAGCACAAACATTCCGTTATCGATCAGGCTGATCGCCTTTTGCGCAATTGTCTTTTTCTGGTGTTGTGAATAAACGCCGTTGGAAGGGAAATGAACATCGTTGAAAGAATGGGATAATGCACCTCCGTGCACCTTGATCACTTTACCTTCTTCGGCTAATTCCTGTAGATCCCGGCGAATGGTATCCTCCGACACATTGATATCAATGCATAGCGAGGAGGAAAGTACTTTATTATGCAGGTTTACCTGGTGTAGGATATATGCCTGCCTCTCTTTCTTAAGCATCCGTCAGTTTTGTAAAACTAAAATAAGTTAAATTCCTGCATAAAAACGCAGAAACCGGGAAATATTTGCAGGTTCTTGAAAAAATGTGAGTAACGGTAAACTCTTAGTGGCCAAAAAAAGGCCTGCCCGGGAACGGGCAGGCCTTTACATATTTTATTAAGAGAACGAATTACTTACCAAAAGTAAACCTGGCGGTGAATCCTACTGCCGCGGGTTCAAAATTAATATCGCTGACAAGATTCAGTTCCGGTTTCCAGTCTAAGGAAAGATTGAGGGGTATGTTGGCGAATTTATAATCCAATCCCAGCACACCCATTGCTCCAAAACTGGGGTCAGTTTCATTCTTGGCGGTATTGGGATTATAAGATTTGATAAACCCAAGATAAGCACCGCCACCATAGAACCATTTGATGCCAGATTCACCCATGGGCTTATGAATTTCGGCAAGGGCACCAATAGCTAATGGATCTCCAAATGATAATAACCCTTCAATGGCTACTTTATCGTTCAGGAAGTGTTTGATGGAAATAGAATTATTAACGATGGCCTGGCTGCTGCTGAGCCTGACACCTAATGCTGTTTTATAATCTTGTGCGGAAGATTGATTTGCTGTGACGAATACAGCAAACAGTAAAAAGATGGCGGATACCTTTTTCATGTGTATTTTTTTAATTTTAGAAATTGGCCACATGTTATTCGCTATAAAATTTTCATCCCCGGTTGGTATAATAGCCCGAAAATTTTATAGCTCATTTCATGGTAGTTGTTTAATTGTTAGTGATAGAAATGTATTGTCCTTAGGCAATAAAACCGTCATGCATAGAACGAAAAATGATGCCTGTAAGTCTAAACGAAATGTGAAGAATGAAGAGGGATGCAGGTGTAAGAAACCAGATGCCGGATAGCAGACCTCTGTTTTTATTCTCTCTATTCGAATAATTCGAATTTTGTCTTGGGCCTTCTTGCTTCCAGCCATTGAAAATTTTCCAGCCGCATTTCAGAAGGGCTCTTTTGGCGGATGGGCCAGAGGGTACCAGTGACCTGGCTGCGGAAAACAACTTTATGTAATTCCTGGTTCTTAAAATAGATATCCATGATATCGCATTTCGATTCGTTGATACCGGTATACGCACTATCTTCATCCTGTATATAATAGATACATTCAGCGTAACCTCTTGCCCTTACCGAATCAATATTGCCATCAATGAACCAGCCATCCATCCGGGAAGATTTGACCTGGTTATAGACTTCGGGATCCATTTTGTTGACAAGAAAACTATGATCAATCACCTGGAAGCGTTCTGCTTTTTTATTCTTTGTAAAAAGATAAAGTGTATCACCCGTTACCTGGCTTTCTTTGGCCCATACCACCGGGTTATCATACATCCGGAAAACAGAATCTTTGAAAGAATAGAACAGGCTGTCGCAAACAGCTTGCAAAGAATCTGAGAAAACACGGACGTTCCGGTACGCTTCAAAATAACGGTTGGTGCTGTCTTTTGTTTTTTCTGCGTTAACAACTTTTACTCCTTTCACGGTGTCTTTCACTAATGAATCCTTTACACCATACAGATCAGTAAGCCGTGCAGAGAATAAGGTATCGGCAGTAATATAAATGGAATCGTTTTCCTGCTTGATGATCATTAAGGGTTTCTTCGTGGCCAGTATTGCATCTGTCCTGGAATTTTGATAAATCACTCCGGCAAGAATTGTAGTACCCTGTGCAGAATCCCGGATAATTGCATTGCCTTCCACCTGGCGGATACCAGTGCTGTCATCAATGGCAACCCGGTTACCGGTAATGGTAACGGCTCCGTCTTTTATTACCGGGTTTCTTCCAAATTCTGCTTTGCCGGTCTTTAAATTATAGTAGCCATCTTTTGTTTCAATGGTTTTGCCGGCACTGTCTTTTATAAAGGTCTCCGCAATAAAACGGGCAATGCCGTTATCCGTATTATATAAAAGCGAATCCGTCTTCAGGAAATACTTCGGGTCTTTCAGCTCCACATTCTGTTTGAAATAAACATCTTTCAGGTCTGTATAATAATACCCTTCCTTGCTGGTGAGGGTGGTATTGCCATTGACTACTTTACCACCATGTTTATAAATACCGATCTTGGTTTCCATATCATATTCCAGGTCGGGAGTGGTGAGGGTGCCTTTGCCATCGGTGAGTTTGACTGCCCCGTCTAAATAAGCCAGTTTCTTTTTGGTAAGATAGAGCAGGTGATTAGCATAAACATTTGTAGTGTCTGCATCATTGATATGTACATTGCCCCAGGCTTCAAATGTATTGGTATTGTTGTTGATGACACAACTGTCGCACCAAAAATAGCTGGTGCCTTGTTTCAGTTTCACTTTACCGGCCAGTATCTGCAGTTGCGTGGAGTCGTTCACTTTCCGCATCTCCAGTTTTTTGGCTTCCAGTATCTCTACGGTGATCAGTGTATCTTCTGCA
>JAEUVP010000283.1 GCA_016786805.1 Chitinophagaceae bacterium
AACTGGGCGATGCGCAGGTTGGCCTGGTGCGGGATCAGCAGGTTGAGATCAGTGGTTTGAAGACCATTGGCGGTTAGTGATTCCATGATCACTTCCGGGAATTTCACAATGGCTTTTTTAAATACGGCCGGGCCATCCATATTCGGAAATACCTGTGCTTTATCCAGCATTGTATGACTGAAGAACATTTGCCCGATCACCGCTTCATCAAAGTCGGCATATTGTTCGGCCTTCCAGTGGTTGGCATGGGTACCAGGATTATACATGGCGAGTATCTCGGCACTTTCTCCGTCACTGTGTAAATGCGTTGACAGGATACCTTGTTGAGCATTGGTGCTGGGTTGCAATACCACGGCACCGGCTCCATCACCAAAGATCACCGATACATTCCGGCCGCGGGTGCTGAAGTCGAGACCAAAAGAATGTTTCTCGGCTCCCACCACTAAAATATTTTTATACATCCCCGTTTTGATGAACTGGTCGGCCACGCTGAGGGCATACACAAAACCACTGCACTGGTTACGTACATCCAGGGCACCGATCTCTTTCATGTGCAGGGCCCGTTGCAACAAGACACCACAACCGGGAAAATAATAATCGGGTGATAAGGTGGCGAAGACGATAAAGTCAATATCCTGCGGGGTGAGACCGGCTCTTTCAATTGCAATCTTAGCAGCTTCCACTCCCATCGTGGTGGTGGTTTCTTCGGTGCGGTGGGCATACCGGCGTTCTTTGATACCGGTCCGTTCCTGTATCCATTCATCGCTGGTATCCATATATTGCAGGAGGTCGTTATTGGTAACCACGTTGGCCGGCAGGTATTTACCGATCCCGGCGATCTTCGATTGAAACATAGCAAGCGTTTGAGCAAGGAAGATAGGAAATACAGGGGAAATGAAACGGTTGTGTTTTGTAATGGTTGTGGTTTAGCCTTAATATAAAAAAGAATAGACCTGCCCGGGGATAGGCAGGTCTTTCCTGGCTGCTATTTTTATTTAACCACAGCAATATTTAGCCTAATTACCCTCTTTTTTTGTAGCTGCTTCTTTTGATTGCTGCATAAACAATTTGAATTCTTCTTCATTCAACCATTTCGTTCCCTGTCCGTACACTAAATGCCATTTACCATTGGTCTTGATATAGGTTTCAGTCCGTATTACCCGTAGGGCAAAATCTCCTTTGCTGGGACTTGTAACTACAACATCTACTACCGAATGCCGTACTGCCGCATCGCCATTATACACTCTTAATACAGTCATACCAGCCATCGGGGTAAAAGATTTAAACCGGAAATCTTCAAGTCCCGGAACAGGGGTGGTCCATTGTGCAAATCCGTAAGATATTTTTCCTTCCGGGCCTACTGATATTAAGTCATCATTCAATAAGTTGGAGGGATCATAACCGTTGAGGGAATCAATTGCTTTCCGGTCTTCCGGGTAATTGTCTGTATTGTATTTGCCCGCAGGTGGTTGAGCGAATGCAGAATTAAATAGCAGTACTACCGGTAAAAAGAAAAGGAGAATGTGTTTTAGCTGTTTCATACTTATATATTTCAGGTAAATTTCACAGCGGCGGAAAGGAAATAAAAGCAGGCAGGG
>JAEUVP010000520.1 GCA_016786805.1 Chitinophagaceae bacterium
GGGTGAAGGGGAAATAATCAATCCGTTCCAGGTCGGCAAAGACAATGCAGGCATTGCGTTCCCGGCTTTCTTCCAGCATCAGCTCCATGGCTTTTTGAGAATTCTCATTATCCAAATGGCTGAAAGGCTCATCTAATAATAAAAAATCAAACGGTTGTAATAAGGAACGGATGATGGCCACCCGTTGCTGTTCACCATACGAACAGATCCTTGCTTTTGACTGTAGCTTATCACCAATACCAAGCCGACTGGCCATGTATTGAATTTTCTCTTTGCTGTGATAGGGGTTCAGTTGCCGCTTGATCTCTAAATTCTCCATTACGGTCTGTTCGGGAAATAAACGAAGGTCCTGGAAAACAATACTGATATGATTGCTGCGGTGTAGCGCAAAATCTTCTGCATTGAACTGGCTGATGTTTTCATCGCCATATTTGACAACGCCGGTATATTCTTTTCGCATGCCATACATAAAATGCATGAGCGAAGTTTTGCCACTGCCTGAGGGAGCAACGATCTTGATCATTTCTCCCCTTGAGAACGCAAGGTCTTTGCCCCAGATCTCTGAGTTGGCCTTCCTGCTTTCTTCAAAGTAAACAGGTAATAGCTGTTGAAGCTGTAATTGCATAGTTGCAATAATAAAGAAAAACCACAGGTTCTTTTCAGGAAGCCTGTGGTTTAATTCATGATGAGGTATTAATTTATTTAGCGGGTGCAGGCATAACTTGTACAGAGTCCATGAAGTAATTATCCCCATTTCTCCGGTAAGCTTCCTCCCTTCTTTTTTCCTTTTCTCTCATTTTTACGGCAATAAAACCCAAATAGCTGTTCAGTTGTTTCAGGCTGTTGGTGTTTTTGTCCACCATATTAATCTCCATATAACTATCCGTACCGCCATCTTTAAACTCACCACCATGGAAAACAATATCCTGCCATACTTTGAGTGAGTGATCAGCAATTAGTGTTGCAGTGGAGTCATCAGCAAAAGATGATTTGGACCCACTGATGAATTGCTGGATATCCAGGAAACCGCCCATCGGGTGCCCTTTGATCTTGCTGATAAAGGAATGATCCGTTTTAGCAGCCCCGAATGAATGTACAGAAGCAGAGTCGCTGCCGGCGATGAACCAGTTATCTTTCAACAGGTAAGGTATTTTATTGACAAAATCATTAGCACTGGCACCGGCTTCCTGTCCGATCTTTTCTTTCAGGATGGTCATCAGCTTCTCAAAGGAAGGCTTATCGGCTACAGAAGTAGCGAATAATATTTTAGCATCGGGTTCTGTTGATTTGTAGGTACTCTTGGTGCCATCATACATCGTTATGGTCTTTTCTTTTTCACCAAAAGAGAAATCGGATACAGACAGTAACAGGTCTCCTTTATTGGCTTTCACGAAATCTTCCACGCTGAAACCGGCTTCGGCCAGGAACATATTCACGAGGCCATCCACGCCCAGCAGGGATATAAATTCTTTTACTCCCTCAGGAGGATAATTCATCGCAATCACAGCAGCCACATCGCCGGCAGGAATACTTTTCAGCATGTCTTCATCAATATTCTTCATGCTGTATTTTTTATAGACAGCAGCGAGTTCTTTATTGTAATAGCTTCTGCCTTTTGCAGTGATCTTACCATTGTCGAAGCTGATGGTGGCAGCACTGATATTACCTTCAAACAAAAGACTTGCTTTTGTAATGGCTAACATAGCAGGCAGCGAGTTGCCATACAAAGAGCCAGCATTCATCCAGAAATGCACATCGCCTCCTTCTTTCATCATGGAAGCAAATTTTGAATTGCTGCCAATACTCTTACTTCCTTTAAGGTCATATACTTCTTTAGCAAATTTCAAAAGGCTGTCCGTATCAAAACGGCGACTTTTTCCGCTGTTACCCATCATCGAAGCACCACTGTTGATATCCGGATTGTCGGCAATGAATACAAGACGTTTGTTATTCCAGGTAAGTACGTTACTCTGATCAGCGATCACCGATAAGCCTTCTTTTTTCTCGACTTTAGCACCCTCTTTTGCCTTACCCATAAAGGCTTCAAATTTCTTTTCATCATTAATGGCGCAGATAAAAGCAACATAACCACCCCGTCCACGGGTTTTCATAAAAAGATAAGCATCTGATTTTACATTAACGCCGGACTCATCAGGGTTGTCCAGTATTTTTTTGGCCA
>JAEUVP010000371.1 GCA_016786805.1 Chitinophagaceae bacterium
TGCAGGAAAAAACCGCTGTATGCGAAGGGTATGCCCGGTTGTTCAAATCACTTTGTGAACATGCGGGCATCAGGGCGGAGATCATTACCGGCTATGCCCGCACCGATGCCAATAAAACGAATGCCAATTTCCGATCCAATCATACCTGGAATGCTGTATATATTGACAGCAGTTGGTTCCTGCTGGATGTGACCTGGGCCAGTGGATATATTTCCATGCCATCGGGAGATTTTGTTAAATACTACGACAGCGGGTATTTTTTGAGTTCGCCGGCAAAATTTGTTCAGCATCACTACCCGGATGATACCCGGTGGACATTGTTACCTGAAACACCTGTGTTGGGCGAATTCCGTTTTATGCCTTACAGGCAACGATCTTATAGCAAGTATTTTATCAAGTCCTATCTTCCATCAAAAGGAATAATTGAAGCTGTAGTTGGTGATACCATTCGTCTTGAACTTCAACTGGACCTGGTTAGACGGGATATGGGGGTTTCACCCGATTCTTTATCAGAGCTATTAGTGCAACAGGCCGTTCCCTCGTATGTTTATATTAAACCTGTTGCTGTAAACGGAGCCAGAGTGACTTACGATTTTCCTGTTGATAATGAGAATAAGCAATGGTTATATGTCATGTATAACGAAGATGTGCTGTTGCGTTATAAACTGAATATCCGCAAAACAAAAGAGAGTATTGTAGCAAACTGAATACCGGTCACTATGGTGTTTTAATAACAGGTGCACCAATAAACGCCGCATACTGTTCTATACTGTGATGATAACCTGCTTCAGCAAACCAGCTGCTGATATCATGCGAATTATTTTTCCCCGATAAAGGGATATTGATCACCTCGCCGTTGCCATTTGTCTGTGTATACGTGGAAAATCCATTGACCAGTTCAATACCCTTAACGGCAATACTGATAAAATCAAAAACAGAACTTAACGGAACGGTGGCGTTGTTATATCCTACTTCAATCTTTGCAGCAGCCGGAATGGAATCGTATAACTTACCTAATGTTTCAATCTTGTCGGCCACCGGGAATTTAGGGACGATATCATTTTTATTTTCAAAACGGACAGACTGCGGAAATTTTTTATCAAAATCCTGCGCAAAATTTTTGTTGCCTGCTGCGGGTGCGGCAAAAGTGATCACATTGATATGCTCATTCAATTTACCGGCTGTTTCAAAATGGGTATATAACCAGGAAGCATAGACAGTAGCGAGATTGCCACCCAAACTATGGCCGGTAATTAAAATGGGTGTTGCCGTTGTGGTTGTACTATCCAGGAACCGTTCAAGACTTTGCCCTGATTGTATGTCTTTCATGGCACTAAGGTTCTCCCAGCCATCATAAGTGCCTTCTGAAATTTTAGCCCCGCTGACACTGTCTGTATAAGGCCATTTTTTCTGCACGGCCACATGCAAGTCCTGGTAGATCCAGTTATTCAGTGCATCCCTGTTAAAATCCATCACAGATCCGCGAATAGCAATGGCATAGTTGTATCCATCAGTGGCAACAAAAGCATAGTTGCCATTAACGGATGCAGGATTCCAAACAATAGTCCAGCCGGGTAAATATTTTGTAAGGGAGTCCTGCGGCTGGCGGCAATAGCTGATCTCTGACAGGGTGCAGGCCGTTACGGCCGTTGCGGGTGGTTTTGTTTCCGGATGGTCTTTTGTATTGTTAGTACAGGATGTGATGGAAAGAATCGCAAAAAGAAAAAGCAGGGAGTACTTCATAACCTTGTTTGGATAAAGATAAAAAAGAGATGCTTCGAAAAGCATCCCTTTATACAAACCGTCCGGATAAAAATAAATTTATAATCAGCTGTTTAACTTAGCTGCCTGCACATGCATCCAATCGTAATTGCGTTGTCGGCCAAGACTTACCCAGCCTTCTTTTTCCCAGCATTCCCACCATTTGATATAATCTGGTTTGGCAAAAAGTGCCCGGTCCCGTCCCCATTTCAGCTGGTTGTTCTCAGGGTCAAAATCAAGGGCAATGCCCCAGGAATGGGTACTGAGTTGGGTGCCGCCCCGCATCAACCGGTAATTAAAACAGCCGCCGAAATAATGGAGGCGCAAAGCCCTGATCTTTTCAATACCATATTCATCAAACACATTCGTGAGTACTTTGGTAATACTATCTTTTACTTTTTTATGGCAGGTGATCTTGGTAATTGTTTTAGTGGGGTCCCAGGCAATCACCATCGGGTACGGCAGGTTCATACTGGTGAGGTTAGGATTTCCGCTTGCCATTGCGGGTCCGTAAAAAGCATTCATGGCCGCCTGTGTCTGAACCGGCCAGTTATTAGGATTAGTGGTGATCGTTGTTTCCTCAGGCCGCCAGGGATCTTCGGTATGACCAAACAACAACTGGTGTTTCAGTTGGTCATAAGCTTCCTGGGTGCGTTGCCCCCAAAGTCCATCAATATCACCAGGGTCGATACCACGGCCTTTGGCATATAACTGGATCAGGCCGGTGATCTTTTTTTCCAGGCTCCAGCTTTTAGGGAGATCATTTACTTTATTTAATGCAGCCGCCGTACTATCTCCGGCAATGCCATCAATATCGCCTGCATTATGCCCTTTTTCATTCAAAATGCTTTGGGCCATTTTGATGATCTCAACAGAAAGTGCCATGGTTCGTGGGGTTTGGTGAATAATAAAAGCTACTAAAGGTAACCCCGCTGCCAGCCGGAGTCAATTCCCACTTCGTGGTATTTTC
>JAEUVP010000414.1 GCA_016786805.1 Chitinophagaceae bacterium
ATCTCTTTCATCCAGTCCAAAATTCCGCAGGATGCGTTCAGCCAGCCCGGAAACATTTTCCAGGAACATAGCTTGCCGTTGCCCGTTGGCGCCAATGACATTGTTATGGTTGGTCAGCGATAATTCAACAATCGGGTTGAACCCGGGGAAGGATCCATAACGGGGCCACATTTCTTCCACCATGATGCGGCTGTGTCCTGAGCCAAAAGTATGTACCACCCTTCCGGCAAGAATACTGGCTGCAAACCAGCGGGCTGCCAGTTGGATTTTATCTTCCTGCTCTTTTATCCGCTCAATGATGGCTCCGCATTTTTGTAAATAGGTTGCTGTTACACTCATATCAAAAAGTATATTCTTCTGTTGTTGTGCATAATCGCATAGCATAAAAAGCGGCACCCACAGCACCGGCAAGGTCTCCGAAGATCGCTTTTACAATTTCTGTTTTGTGACCACCGGCTCTCCATTCATAGAGAGCCATGTATTCCCCGAGCGGATCAAACAGGTCTGCTCCTGCTTCTGTGATACCCCCTCCCAGCACAATAACCTCCGGTGAAAGAATATTTGTAATAGAAGCCAATCCTAGTGCCAGTTGCCTGACTGACTTCAGCCATACTTCACGGGCAAATTCATCTCCTGCTTTGCAGGCATTGAGCAATGCCTGTGTGGACATGAATTTTCCCTGACTTCTTTTTTCAATGCTGCAATCACCGATACATTCTTCCAGGCTTCCCGGCATGCCGGTGACATCGCAATCTCCTTCATCATCGATCACCATATGGCCAATATGGCCGGCTTTGTTGAAAGCACCCTGGTAAGGTTTTCCATCAATCAGAATAGCACCTCCCACCCCTGTACCCAGTGTAATCAACACGGCATTCTTTTTTCTCCGGGCGGCACCAAATCTTGCTTCTGCCACCATGGCGGCCACAGCATCATTCAAAACACAGGTCGGTAATTTGAATTGTTCCTGCCAGTCAAAATTTTCCAGGCCCTGCATTCTTCCTGGCATATAGGCAATACGGGTATTCTTCTCATTAGGTAACCCCGGGGCAGATATCCCCACTACCAGGTCTTTTATATCAAATTTTGATTTGATCTCCTCCACAATATTTATCACTGTCTGTTGCCAGGCCCTTTCCTTTCCGTCCTGCGTAGGAGTATAAACATGGTGCAATACATGTCCATCCTGGTCAATCAATACAGATTTGATCCTTGTTCCCCCGATATCAATACCAATTGATCGCATACATTAATTTTTATTGCCCGCTGATACTCCATCCTCCATCCACTGCTACCACCTGCCCGGTGGTAAATGCTGATAAATCGCTCATGAAATAAACAGCTAATCCGTTTGTATCATCCGGATGACCGATTCTTCCGCCATCCAGTGGTTGTTTCAATTGAATAAACTTCCTGATCTGCTCATCATTCGCTGCCCGTTTCGACATTGGTGTTTCCACCAATGCCGGGGCTATCACATTGACCCGGATATTATGCGTGGCATAATAAGCTGCAATGGACTTACTAAAACCGACCACTGCTGATTTAGCGGCCGCATATGCATGAGTTGCAAAAAAAGCCGGCGAAGGAGAGAAGCCCAATACAGAGCTCATATTTAAAATAGTACCGCCTTTGTGCAAAGCGATGAATTTTTTTATGGCTGCCTGGTTGGATAACATCAACGAAGTAAGATTTAATTCCATGGTTTTATTCCACCCTTCCAGCGTCAGCTCATGCAACGGGCCATCTCCCATTTTTCGGCCGCTTCCTCCTGCCACATGATACAAACCATCGAAACCGCCATATAATTCACAACATTGTTCAATAGCTTGTACAGCAGTAGCAGGGTCAATTGCATCTCCGCTGATAGCTACTGCGTTTCTCCCCAATAGTTGCCCGGCTTCCTGCACTGATTCCTGTTTTCTTCCCACCACCACTAGCTTTGCACCTTCGGTAATGAAAGCATTAGCTGCTGCCAGGCCAATACCGGTGGTGCCGCCAATGATCACAATTTTTTTATCGGTCAGTATTCCCATTATCTTCTTTCTATTGATCCGGTGATTTTATGCTTAATGATGAATTTTTTTTCTCCCGACGGAAGTACTTCTTCTTTTATTAAATAATACTGGTCGTCATAACTGGTTATTTTTTTCGATGAGATTGCTATTGCTTTTCCCCGCCAGTCGCTGATCTGTACCGGTTCCCATTGTTTGCTGGCTGCACTCTTATACGCTCCATCCAGGATAGCGTTGACGATGTACCCGTCATAAAATGTTTCTGCCGGTTCGGTCTTTTTATCAATCGCATCGAACATATCAGTGAACATATGACTATAACCCAGCTCATGTACTTCATCACCTACCGGGAATAACCAGCCGACATTGCTTTCTGCTTTTTCAGCCACATACTGTTCTCCTTTACCGGTGGTGAACATTTCAAAACCGGTACGCAAAAAATTATTGGCCCAGATAGTTCCTTCAGTTCCCATCACTTCATCTCTTAAATCCATTCCTCCACGAAACGTCCAGCTTACCTCAAACTGGCCAATGGCCCCGTTTTCATATCGCACCAAACCGATCGCATTATCTTCCGCATCTATCGGGTGTACCCTTGTATCCGCCCAGCACATGACCTCCATTGGCTTGATGTCTTTTCCAATAAAGTTCCTGCTTATTTCCACACAATGGCATCCAAGATCTATCATGGCACCGCCCCCTGATTTTTCTTTATCCCAAAACCAGTCGCTGTGCGGCCCTGGATGTGTCTCCCGGCTTTTTGTCCAGATCACTTCCCCAATACTGCCATTCTTTACTGCAGCCAATGATTTCAGGAATTTTGGCGTGTAACAAAGATCTTCCAGGTAACCACCCACCACATTGGCTTTTTCCACGGCCTGTAACATTTGTAAGGCTTCGCTGGCTGTACGGCCCAATGGCTTTGTGCATAATACATGTTTGCCGGCTGCGGCACTGGTCAGCACAGCTTCCAGGTGCATATCATTTGACAAACCAATGATAACGGCATCCACGTCCTTATGCTCCACACATTCTTTTATGCTCGTTGTGTAATGCGGCACATTATAATCAGCTGCAAATTTTTTTGCATTGACTTCGGTACGGCTATAGACTGATACAATAACATCTTTACGACGCTGCGCCACTAATGCATCTGCATAAAAACGGGAAATAAACCCCGATCCTAAAATGGCAAGTCTCATACAATTTTGTTTCGCTGTTAGAAAATTATTTTACAATAGGCCAGGGAAATTTACTTTTCAGTTTCACTTTCATACCAGTCGCAGATGATCTTCGGG
>JAEUVP010000451.1 GCA_016786805.1 Chitinophagaceae bacterium
GCATTCGCAAACAGGTTGGTGAACAAACGGTTCATCTGTGTTTTATCAGCGGCCAGCGTCACTTCCTGGTTCACCGGGCTCCAGTCAAACTGAACTCTTTCATCAGCCTGGTACAACTCCTTTAAAGAAGCCAGTACATCGTGTAAATCAAAACGGGTAACACTTGTGGTTCCGATATTAGCAAACTGTGAAAAATCAGCAGCGATCTTAGAAAGGTGATCGATTTGTTCCACCAGGGTGTTCGCTACATTCGCCGATAGTTCTTTTACATTCGGCAGGTTATTATCAATGGCTTTTTGCAGGTATTGGATACTCAGCTTCATCGGTGTCAACGGGTTCTTGATCTCATGCGCCACCTGTCTTGCCATTTCCCGCCAGGCTCCTTCCCGTTCACTTTTTGCAAGGGCAGCGGCACTATTTTCTAATTTACCCACCATCTTATTATATTCCTTTACCAGCTCACCAATTTCATCTTCGCGGTTCCAGCTGATCTCTTCGTTGAGTTTACCCAGATTCACTTCCCGCATTTTTTCACTGATCAGCGAGAAGGAACGGGTGATCCTGTTGGTAATGAACAAAGCAATAAGCCCCGCGATCAGGAAAATAAATGCATTCAGGTTGATAAGTGTTACCAGGAAATTAGATATCTCCTGCTTCAGCTCCTGTTGAGAAGTAAAGTAAGGAATATTGACATAGGCATAGGCATTCCCATCCTCATTCCGTACAGGAGCATAAATGCTCTGGTAAGAAAGATTACCGATATTTTCTTTTTGTGTATGCTGCACCTGGCGCAACCTGTTGATATAATAATAGGCCTGTGGATCGATCTTCCTGCTTAATACTCCCCTTGTATATACATTGGGTTCTGAGGTCACATACAAGTCACCGCCCAGATCATATACATTCACACTGACCCCATGTATCTCGGATACATCGCTCACTAATTTTTGCAGGTTAAACCCTGACACGGTATCATACAGTTTCAAGACATCATCAAATGTGCTGTGATTGGCCAGTTCCTTCTGCATTTCCCCCACCATGATCCCCATGGTCCGGCTTAGTTTGTCATTATTACTCCGCTCATACCGGCTGATAAAAAAGGAAATGGTGGAAGCTCCGATCACCAGGAAAGAAAAGAAACTGACGAAAATAAAAGTACTGTGCACCTGTGACCGGATATTAAACTGGAAGGCCTTTTTAAGACTCTGCCGGCTCACAAGTGTACGCAGCAACAGGGAAATGAACTGCACAACAGATACCAGGAACAGGAAAGAACAGAAAATATAAGAGAACAGGGTTATTGTTTCTATGACGGTGTCTCTCTTACGGGCAATCACCACTACTTTATCCTTACCCGCCCTGTACCATAATTCAATATTATCGCCATTCACTTTCCGGGTAAATTCTTCTTTAGGCACCTGTTCTTCCGTGATCCAGGTAGCAAAAGGGTATTTATTCACCGGTGATACGAGCCTGCTTCCGATATACACTGCATACGAATACATCGGTGAATTCTCCAGGTCATTCTGTTTGAATTTTTTGAAGAGTTCAGGAAATAAAGCATCACTGCTGAATTTTTTAGGGTTCGAAAGGATAAAAAGATATCCCTCCTTGTTCCCGGAAGTATCAAGAACTTCTTTCCGGGTTATATAAATGAACTTATCAAATGAAGTTTCATAGTAATAAAGATCAGGCGTTGTTGTCTCCTTGGCCTGCACCTGCAGCAGGGTGGAAAGATCATCAAAAGAGATGGGGTCGTCATTATTAACAGCCTTCCCTGACTTATCAAAGACATATAACCGGGTATCAAATTTATTCAGGTAACCGCTGTAGTTGACGGTCAGGATACTATCCCGTATCCTCTTATTATCCATTGAATCCAGGAACCTGTTGAAATTGGCTGTTAAAAAATCGCTATCCAGGTATTGCAGGGCAATGTTCAGTAATCTTTCACTGGAAGGGTCTGTTTGTACGGCCTGCTTCTCCGCAAAGCTTTTTCTTCTTTCCCACTCTGCCTTTTTATTTTCTGTCAGCATGATTGCTGCAATGGAAACAGAAAAGACAAAGATCCAGAATAAAATACCGGCAATATTGATCCGCATCCGGTTAAAGATCATCCCCTGCTTATGTACCAGCCACGTATAACCCAGTAACCAGGCCAGCACCGGTAAATAAAATAATACTAACAGGTTGCCTGATTTAAAGGTCAGGTAAATCAACCCGCCAATAGCAATACCAAAATAAACAGCGATAGAATATCCCTCTGACAAAGGGAAGATGAGCCGGAATAATAATTGCGTGAAATAATAATAGGCCAACGAGAGGCAGGCCAGAACCACAAACCCGAATATGGTGTATTGGTTCAGGCTGAAAAAATCTGTTACGTCAAAAGAAATTCTTGAATCTGCTACCATACTGCGGATAACAGTCGCCAATGTAAATGTGGAAAGCAATAATAAAACAAGAGCTGCAACAGCACTTACCCATTGAAGTGCCTTCGGAAATTTCTCCGCCGGTTTATCAATATGACGAAGCTTTGCCCAGGCAAATAAAACGATCCAGCAAAATAGTATCGCATTGATCAGCAAATCGCCTAATGACCGTTGCACAATATTGGACCCGTATATAGCCGGATCAAATAATTCAAACTGACGCAGATTCAGCCAGGAAGGATATTGATAGGACAGTATTCTTAATACTATGATAACTACTGACAGAAGGCTAATAGCTCTCCAGGCCCCCCACCTCCTGGCTACACTTTCTGCCAGGAAATATAAGAATATGAACAAGGAGAGCAGGGTAAAGAATTTCAAAAAAATGGTAAGCTTACTGTTATAAGGTACCGCACCGGCATATTTTTTCTCCACATGAAATAATACCTGCCCTTCACCCGAACGGACCGGGAAGTCTGTTACAGCAGTACTGATGAATATTCTTTTTTCTGCCGTTACCGAAAAAGGAAATTTCCGGGGCAGGTAATCCGTCTCAATAAAATACTCAGACCGCACCGGGATCATGGCAAAAGCGATAACTCCTGTTTCCAGTGATGGCAGCAGAATTGTTTTCTTGATGATCACATAATAGCCGTTCGCCAATTGCCGGAAAAATTCACCATCTGTCATTTGAAAAGACTCCGGTGGTGGCACCGCCTGCTGATCACTCCAGAATTTCATCTGGATATTCCCCAACTCGTTGGCGGTATAAAGAAAGGAACTATAAGGTTTGGATGCCAGTGCTGAGAACTGTTCGATGGTCTCTGTTTCTTTCACCAGCTTTCCGATCAAGGCAGTGTCACCCAGGAAAGCCGCAAAATCTTTCTCCTGTTTGGCGATATATTGTTCCGCCAGTTTTACTTCCCTGTTTAATAAAGACCGGTTGGTGTAGAGTTTATTAAAAGAGAAAGAAAGGACGAACAACACAACCGCTATAAACAGCCAGCTGTATTTACTAAAGAAGATATTTTTCAGGCGAAGCTTCACTGCTCCCGTTGCTGTTTGATGGTATTCCAGATGGCATCCATTTCCTGCAGGCTCATTTGATGTAATTCTTTTCCGTTGTTCATGGCTTGTTGTTCCATCCGGGTAAACCGGTGGATGAATTTTTTATTGGTTCGTTCCAGTGCATTTTCGGCATCCACCTGCAAAAACCGTGCATAATTGATCAAAGAGAAAACAAGGTCGCCAAATTCCTCTTCTATTTTATCCTGCCTGGTAGTTCCTATCGCTTCTTTCAGCTCCTGCATTTCCTCCTCTACTTTGTCCCAAACCTGCTCTTTATTGTCCCATTCAAAACCCACCTGCCTGGCTTTTTCCTGCAGGCGCATGGCTTTTACTGTTGCCGGTAAGGAAGTAGGTACACCACCTAAAACTGATGTTTTTCCCTCCTTCAGCTTCAGTTTCTCCCAATTCCTCTTCACATCTTCCTCATCATTCACTTTTACATCACCATAGATATGCGGGTGACGGCTGACCAGTTTTTCCGAAATGCCATTGATCACTTCCACCAGTTCAAACTGCTTTTGCTCACTGCCGATCTTTGCATAGAAAACAATATGCAGTAAAAGATCACCTAATTCCTCTTTGATCCCTTTCCAGTCTTCTTCGGTAATAGCATCAGCCAGTTCATAGGTTTCCTCGATGGTCATCTGGCGAAGAGACTGAACCGTTTGTTTTTTATCCCAGGGACATTTCTCCCGTAAATCATCCATGATCGAGATCAGCCGTGAAAATGCCTGTAATGTATCAGCATGCATATTTTTAAATTTCAAATACAGAAAATAAGATGAAAGCTGCAAATAAGACCGCTAACAGGATTATGCCAGAGATATTCAGCAGCAGGAATTTTAAAAACGTTTTACCATGACCCTGCTGGTAGAATTTTTTCATTGACAAGTACAAATACAATCCACCCGATAAAAACAGGGTCAACATAACAAAATCAAGAAAGCCAAGCCCGGGTATATCTGTCAGTTTATCCAACCCGAATAAGATAAGGAAAAGAATAAAAGTAAAAATGTAGTGATAGATACTAAAGATGGCATGGTCTGCATAATAGTATTTCTTATTCCGGATATACAGCAGTTTTAAGATCAGTGCAAACAAAGGGAGGGAAACAAACAACATATAAGGAAGCCGGTGCAAAAAAGAATCAGATATGGCGGTAAACCCCTTCTCCGGTTCATTCATATATTTTTTCCGCAGTGCCAGGTTCTTTTTCTGAATAAGCCGCTGGAACCAGTTATCTTTTTCCACGGGAGGCAAGGCTGTTTGTACTGAATCGTATTCTTCCTGCGAGGCATATGACCGGTTGCCAATATTAATATAGTTAAAGTCATCCCAGTAACTGACCATATCTTTTTCAACCAGCACCCGGCCCGTATCCTTCAGCAGCAATAATGCCTCTGCCCATTTTGTGTTAGCCGGGTCTGCTGCCATTCTCTTCTCCCCTTTTTTAATATAAGCAAGCCGTTCTTCTTTCGTGAGCGGTTTATCCAGGTCGAATTTCACGGTCTTTTTTCCTCCTGTGAGTCCGAAAAAAATAAGAAAGAATACGGCAGATGTAAAAACATATTTCTTGACCGGGTTCAGGTAACTGGCCCTTTTCCCTTTAATATATTCAGCAGGTAAAAAACCCGGCTTCAGCAGCAGGAATTTCATGGAATCAAAGAATTTGCTGTCGAAATGAGTGATGTCGTAAAGAAAATGTTTGACCATATGCCCGAAGGTCTCATGAGGCACGACATTTTCCTGTCCGCAGGCCTGGCAATAACGGCCCTGTACTATAGTACCGCAGTTCAGGCAATCCTTCTCTTTACGCTGGGGAATATGCGACACGAAAAATTTTTCTTAAAAATAAGTACAAAAAGATACCGGTAGTCTTTTCTTTTACGTTAACCAGCAAATCAGGTACTTTTGATACATAAACAAGATCATATTTCATGAAAACCTTTTTCCTTCTCGTCTCCGTTATTTTCTCATACAATGTTTCAGGGCAATACTATTACAATGATATTATTGGCACACAGGAAACAAACCGGCAAATGCAAAATTACCTGGCCAATAAGGTCAGAACGGTTGCGGCCAGCGGGGCTGACCAGCGGGGTATGAAAGCCACTGATTTTTCAGAGTTTCATGAAGTAAAAGAAAACGGGAAGGCGCTGAAAGCCACTTCCATCATCAACCTGAACCGCTCTGTTATTTACAGCCGTTTTGATGATCAGAACAGGGTGATCAGTATGAGTGATTCCTCCACGGAAGCAAAAAGTAATACTGTGTACGAATACGATGCTGCCGGGAAAATAACCAAGGTGCAGAATATCGTCAGTGACTCTGCCAATGATTTTAACCAAACAGAGACGCATCTCTGGATCTATAATAATACCGGCAAACCCGAAAAAATGTGGCGAATCATTTCCCGTACTGATAACAATACAGCCGATACCCTCGAGATACGATTTGCAGCAGATGAACAAGGTAATATTGGTGAAGAAAGAACGTTCCGGAAAGGACGGGAAACCGGCTATCTCTACTATTATTATGATGAAAAAAACAGGCTAAGCGATATTGTCCGTTACAATAACAAGGTAAAAAAACTGTTACCTGATCTTATGTTTGAATACGATGAACAAGACAGGGTTGTCCAGAAAATAACTACCACATCAAGCCTTAACCTCGGTTACCTTATCTGGAGGTATATCTACAATGAAAAAGGATTAAAAACCAAAGAAGCTCTTTTCAACAAGGACAAAGAACTAACGGGCAAGATAGACTACAACTATACTTTTAATCAGTAAACACCCCGTCCTAAATCAACTGTACAGGTGACCTTGCTCATTATGGCAGGAGTGCACCAGAGCTAACTTTAATTTCAAATAAGAGTTATGCTGGGCGAATTAAATGATAAGCAGATTGACAGCTTACTGAACACACAGTTGGTTGGTCGCCTGGGTTGTCATGCTGGTGGAATTACCTATGTTGTTCCTGTTACCTACATTTATGATAACGGGGATATTATTTG